>JAUWCF010000124.1 GCA_030609445.1 Thermoplasmatota archaeon
GTTGTAAATGACAGTGCCTTCTACTATTACTGATTGATATGGTCGTATGTCTTCAATATTTTTTTTCTGAAGATGATCATCGCTTCCTTGATTTGTCTCAAAAATAAGCCAACTCTCAACAAGTTCAGATTTAATCATAGATGAAGAATCTATCAACTCTTCAGTATCATCTCCTCTAATTCCATAAAGAATCGGACACGGAGAACTTGGCGTTACTCTATTATGCTTATTTTTATAGTCATAACTATCAAACGTAGTTTTTGTTGATTTATCCATTAATTTTACGGACTCATCATCAACTAATCGTTTTGTTCCCCATTTTTTCTTTTCACGATAGGCAATAACTTCAAAGGTTTTATCAGAGGACTCCCAGGAAACAGAAGATGTTGCACCAATGAGTCCCCTTCTGTTTTTATATCCTTTGAAATCAGCATCAAACCTGTGTAATAATCCTATTATTTCGTCTAACAAAACAACTTGTGTAACCGCTTTTTGGTACACTCCAAAATCTGGCTGGTTTTTCAGAACTACAAAACCAGGATTTGTATTTACATCTTTTATTTTTGAATGCTCTTCAACTGTTTCTTTTACGGTTTTTTTTATTTTTTTATATTCTAATTCATTAACATCCTTTTGCAATTCAACAGAAGAAAAAACATCCTTACCGCCAATCTTTCCGATCTTTATCTTATCTTTACCACCTACTCCCACCTGAAGAGAAATTGCACCATTCCCTCTTGTCTTCCAAGGAATATTAGGGTTTAACCGAACAAGACGTGGATAACCAATGATATCATAATTTTTCTCTAATTTTTCAATAATAACTCTCGCTACGTAAGTGGTACATCCACCCTTTTTTGAGTCAGTATCATCAACGCCTATCCAGATAATTTCACCAAAAACATATTATAGAAGTACTACTTTAAGTTTCATCAAGAAATGCCAAGAACAGAACTCTTTAACAACCTCAAAGACATCCTAACAAAAGCAGGATTCTACGTCTCAGAACTTTATTCAATGCGACTTACCGGTTTTGATGTCGTTGCACGAAGAGACGACACGCTGCTCATCATTAAAGTCTTGACAAATGTCGACTCACTCTCCGAAAGCGTTGCAAAAGAACTACTGACATTATCATCACTTCTGAAAGCAAGTCCTCTTCTCATCGGTGAGAAAAATGGAGCAGGAACACTTGAAGATGATGCTGTTTATTTTAGATTTGGAATACAAGCAATAACAGTAGGCACATTGAAAAATCATTTACTCGAAGGAATACCCATTAACATCTATGCAGCCCCTGGTGGTCTTTATGTAAAGCTTGATGAGGAAAAAATACATAAACTCAGACAAGAAAAAAACATCTCACTTGGTTCATTTGCAAGAGATGTAAACGTATCCAGACGAACCGTGCGGATGTATGAAGAAGGAATGAACGCACGAGTTGAAATCGCATTCAAAATAGAAGAATTATTAGAAGAACCAATTACAACACCTATTGATATTTTTAAAAAGACATCAGGCATCAAAATCACTCTAAGATATCCTCAAGAAATGGAGACTATGAAAACATTTCAACGAGAGATCTTTTCTCTACTGCAAAACGTGGGATATAAAATAATTCCTATGGACAGATGTCCCTTTGAAGCACTCAGTACAGAAAAAGAAAAGCTACTTCTCACCTGCGTACACAAATATAATGAAAAGCTTCTCAAAAAAGCACATGTTGTCAACAGCATATCCAAAATAACAGAGAGATATGCCGTCGTTTTTACCGATAAAGACGGAAAGAAGAAAAATATAAAAGGTACGCCTATTATTGCAAAAAAAGAGCTGAAAAAAATCAGAGATCCTGAAGAAATTATAGATCTCATCATAGAAAGAATATAATCAAATCGCATAGGAGTTACGCTAACCAAACTTTTATGAATAAAGCGTTTGTCTAACAAAAACCTTATTATTAGACTCTTCAGCATAAAGTCCAGTTGATATCAGAAGAATATTGGAACACTATCTGACATAGATTCTTATCATAAGGGTTTTTACTCTAATCATGGTCTTCTGATTAAAGTCTTTTTACCCATAGGCGCAAAATCCCGTTAGATAGTTTTTTCTCCCTGGAAGGATTAGATTTGACATGGTTGAAGGGATAGCAGATAACTGCTATCTCTCCGGAGTTGCTATTTTGCTATCTCTATTGTGCATCGAATATCAATGGACCAAATATCAATGGACCGATTTTAACTGCATCAAAATGTTTAATCACTCCAGGCATGTTTTCTGGTTCTGCTGCAATTACTATACGAATCCTTCCAAATCCAAAGAAATACAACCCGCTACATATCTCCTCTGAAGTCCCTGGTGCAATTCTTTCGATCGTATCATTTGCTACCCTGTTTTCGAATATTTGTCGTGGACCCCAGTGAACAACCATCGTCCAATTAACATATGAAGCATTGCGTTCTCCAGGATTGTTAATTTCGGCTTTTATTCCAATTGAAGGTTTCTGAATAATTATATCAATTTCTGGCGGTTCCATCAAAAAAAGAGTTACTGTTGTTTGATTAAATGCAACACGTGGTGGGTCAGAGTTATTATCCCGCACTGTTAATGAAACAGTAAAGGTATCGGCTGTGCTATAAAAATGTATAGGGAAATACTGACTGGTTGAAGTATTGCCGTCACCGAAATCCCAAAGCCATTGATATCTCGCTCCAGGAGGTGAAGCACCCCCATGAAATCTTACGCCTGGAGGGTCGTATTCGTATTGCATCGGCCACCACCACTCATAAGGCCCACCAATACTACACTCAAACAGTTCGGTATCAGGGATGTAAACGATGATGTCGTCAATGCTAAACTCTTGATATTCTGCTTCTTCTAAACTATTACTATAATATTGGAAACCAATCTTCACATCGGGTTCTCCAGCATAATCTGACAAGTCAATAGGATCATCTACTTCAATCCATTCCCAAGTAGGAAATACATCGACGATGTCATCTTCGGTCCAAATCAACGTCCAGGTTGATCCTCCATCAGTTGAAACACTGACATTTAAATCAATATAATCCATGTGTGCAGACACATAGTATTCTGCATACCACCAGAATCGCAGATAAATTTCTGTATATTCGCCAAAATCTAAACTTGGTGTGATCAGCCATTCATCCTGTAATTCAATGCTACCGCCACGGTGAACTGTAGCACAGTTAGGTTCACTATGGGGAAAGCTAGTATCAATATACCATGTTTCATTCGGATTAGTTTGATCGAGTTCCCAACTCCCCCAATCGCCTGTTGGGGGCATGTTTCCATCTGTAAAGTCTTCATCCAGTAAAACATTATAGCCTTCAACAAACCCTAGAGATTCTGAAGGTACGTATGGTGATTTATCGATTTGAATATCCTGTGTTGACCGTTCCATATCGGTATTTGCTGTTACAGATAAATTAGAACAAAAGAGAGCTGAAGCAAGCAGTAGTACACAAAAGCCTTTCTTAAAATTTTCTTTCTTGCCAATTCTTTTCATTTATTTTTCCTCCCCGTATATAAACTTTTAAACGTAAGCGTAAATATAAATGTTCTGTATGGAATAAATCATGCAACGTATGTAACACTAAATTCCAGTTAATTTCATTATCCTGATTCCAATTGCTATAAACCGATGAGAATGATACCTACGATTGGGCAATAGGACAGATAATCTCTAAAGTCCCAAATCTTAGGTAATATGGGCCATTCCTTCTTTTTCATTTTCTGAGAGTACGGGAATAAAACGTGAAATAATCGATGAGTTTATAAGCCATAA
>JAUWCF010000017.1 GCA_030609445.1 Thermoplasmatota archaeon
ACACAACACAACAACCAGGTTGTACCTAATATTTCATTGGGTACAACCAATCATCTTTGAAAAATCTATACTTTATATACAATAAAAAAGTTAAACTTAGTAACGTTTTCAATAGAAAGTGCAGTATGATGAACTAGAAAATTTAAAGCTGCTGGGGAACTAAGGTGTTTATACTTAAAAGCCTTTAGCCATAATTGGATATTTATTTCTGTAGAAACCAAAGACATATGTCACCCCTCTGACTTAATAGCAAGTATGTCCTGTCCTAACACAAAGTTTTGAGATTATTTATCATCCAAATGTTTTTATATCGACTTATATATAGACTATTAACACCTGTTAGTATTGGGGGATAAGAAATGAAAAGAAAAATTATAACAATAACAATTTTAGGGCTATTGATTCTAAGTGCTGTTGGCTCTATTGGAAGCCCACTTGAAGGAAACATAGAAAATGAAAAAACAAGGAATACTTCAAATATTTTGTTTTCAAATATCAATGTAAAAGTCAAAGAGAAACTTCTGAATGACGAAGCAGGATATACAGTATTTTATTATATGTTTGCTGTTGGTGACCATGAGGTTGCATGTAATGTTGATTACGAGGTTTGGCATGGTGGAAACTTTGACTATGGGGTCCATGATGTCGGGAAAACGCTTTCGTTGGGCATAATCACTTTAAGTTTTGGTTTTACAAATTTCTACTGGGAAAGCTTTGATGTTGGAAGTTTCCAGGCAGATTTAATTGTTGATGGAGAAGTTGCTGCAAGTGATTTTGATGAAGATACTGATTATGACGGTGAATTTGAGGTTGATGCAAAAGGTGATTACGATGCAGGAATTGGTGAATTAATCCAAATTGAAGGTTACGCTATTGGTGGAGTAGAGCCTTATTCTTGGCATTGGGACTTTGGTGATGGAGAAACGGCAACAGAACAATTTCCACTACACATGTACCTTGCGGAAGGCGAATATCAAGTCATACTTACAGTAACTGATGCAGAAGGTAATATTTCAACAGATGAAACACATTCGAAAATTGAAAATGATTTCGAAGCAGATGCAGGTGGAGACTATGATGGACAAGTTGGAGAATTAATACAGTTTGATGGAAAAGCTGAACATGGAATAGAGCCATACAGCTGGTCTTGGGACTTTGGAGATGGAAGTACATCGACAGAGGAAGACCCAGAATATGCGTATACAGAAGTTGGAGAATACACAGCGATACTAACCGTCACAGATGATGTCGGAAACACTGCAACAGATGATGCTGATGTTTATATTACAGATGAATAAAAATCGCCGCCTCTGATTTACTAATACAACAAAATAATCTCTTTTTTTTATTTTATAATTAAAGTATGTTAAATATTATCACTGACCTGGTGGGTTGAGGGATTTTTAGGGAAGAAGTGTTTTAAAAAAAAATTATCTGCCAAAGAAAAATAGATACTGTCCAGAAAGAAACACAATTGTGGTAATTGTCGAAGAAATGATCACTCCAAGAAAAATCACCAGTCAACAACTCTCAACCAAAGTAGGTCTAAGTAAACCAACCGTTGTACAACATTTGAGAAAAGCTGAGAAGCGGATTATATCAAATATTCTTGCAGGATATTAATAAAATAGAAAATAGTATGGTCATTGAATCACAAACCTAATATTCTGATTCATTATACGGTATATTTAGAGGATGGGCAACAATGATTGAAGTTACTGAAGAATTTGGTTTTAATGCAGGGAGAGTTTGGAAGGCACTTGACATGAACGGACCATTGACAAAGATTCAATTGATGGAAGAAACAAGTCTAAGAGAAAATGAATTCTTTGCTGCAGTTGGATGGCTTGCAAGGGAGAACAAGATACGGAGAGACGGCGACGTTTATCGTTTGGATGAAACGAATTTGACTTTTGAAATCGGAGGGAATGCAGGTATAATCTGGAATATGCTTTTTACCAATGGAGAACTTGACACAACCCACATTTCCAGATTGATACAAAAAGATGAGGAAAACATTTTCTCTGCTTTGGGGTGGCTTGCAAGGGAGAACAAGATACAATTAAGTAAGAAAAAGCAACTAGACGTTATATAATTACTTAGTTTATTCTGAAATTACGATTTATTATTGAAAAAAACAAATGTATAAAAGTAATACTATGATGCGATACTATGGCCCATAAAAGAAAAACTGATCAAAAAAAAGAATCGGCACCCTATACCCTAGGAGACGCAATGAAAATTACCGATGAAGTATTTAAACTAAGTAAAGAAAACAATTATCATCCGGGTGCGTTTGTTCATGGACTTATATTTGCTCTTGAATATGCACAAACTTCGTATAATATTCCTCAACAGCAAATGGCAACAATTAAAAGAGACTGCCGTAAGTATATTAAAGAGGTAACAAGCCAAAGAAAGACTGATGAATCTTTACAGTAACCATTCTTCATTTTTACAGACCACATTTTCAGAAGAATTCTATTTTCAATTTATATGGAGACATTTGATGATTTCTATGCATGTATTTATGCATGCATAAATTATATAAGAGCAAAATACATATAATGGCAATGGTGTTCAAGGATGGGATCAACTGAATATAAAACTAAAGTAAAACTTGACTATATTCAAGATTTTGAAATGATGTTTGAACGGATGAAAATTGATCGTCCAAGAGAAGCTGCAACCTATTATACTCTTCTTATTATCGACAGCCCAAGAGAATTCTCCGAGTTCTTACGTGTGGCAGAAGACCTAGCAAACATTACCAGACGACCACTAGAAACTGGAAGAGCTTCATTACTTCGGAATGGACTTATTGCCGAAGTGTTGTTCTCTGCAAAATCCGATGAAGATTTCGGAAGGGAAAGTTACCTTCCAGTTCATCCAAAAGTTATTTGGGAAGATATCAAAGAGAATCTAAAAACAGTCGTTGCTAGCGATACTTATACTTCTATGCAAAATCGCCTAAATGAATATGGACAATTTTATGATGACAATTTTAAAACATATGGAATTAAGATAAAAAGAAGCGGGAATGTCACGCTTCGATATAGTGGAAAATGGATCCTGTATAACTTATTGCATAACTGTCTTGAGAAGAGTAATCATTTAAAAATGCAGATCGGAGGAGAACGACTGTTTGACGAGCCATTCATCAACTTCTTTAAAAAATTCTTAGAGCTCGATGCAAAGGTTGAACTTATCATTGATTCGGGGTCAAAAATTGATATCGCTAAACAATTGAAAAAAGCATATAATGATAATCTTGACATACGATGTTTTTCAGAAAACACTTCAGGTACGATGCGTAATTTTGTCTTTGGTAAAGAACTCGCAGTTAATGGCATTAAGATCCTTCCAGAGGCAAATAGTGAGCCATCTTATATTGGTACTGCATATGTTAATCTTGAAGATATTGAAGTTCTTAATGAGAAGTTTAAGGATATGTGGGAACTGGCAAAAGAATTAACATAAACACCACCTCTTCTCTTCTAATTTTTGGACGTTTATAATAGTCATGTAACTCTCTAAATGCCATAGAAATGTAACTCTAAAATGTACTATCCATTTTCACAACAACTGCATCACTTTCCCCCAATTTAAAGATTAGCAGACGATTCGAACTCAGAAACGCTCTCAGTTGATCTCTAATCACGACAATCTCAACCTTCTGACCCTTGAATTGTTCACCAATCGGATATCGAACATTTCGAAACTTTACAACACCATCCTGTTTTACAACACGAGTGTAAACCCTTCTCAATATCTTCTCATGATATCCGATTTGGATTATGACATTTTGGAGTTACAAAAATATGACATTTTGGCTGTTACACGACATATAATAACACCGTTACAGTTGTTTGTTATATACAATAAGTGCCTAGCAGTTAATGAAACATATTCTATCTATGATATCTTGACATACTGTCACCCGCTCCTATTTGAGGGAAGAAAATACTTGTCGGCGTGTTTCTATTTGTAGTTACAACCTAAGCCAGTTCATCACAAAGCTAAAGGTCATGGTTTTCTCGTTGAGGGCTTCATAAAACACGAAACGAATCTTGTAAACAACCAAACCAACTAAAAAGAAGAGTATATAAAAAGAGAAAAAAAGAGAAATAAATGTCTCTTTTATTTTATAGGTAGTTTTGGAATTACTTTCTCGATTTCTTCGGTTTTTCCAGCATCCCAGATAGCTCGGATAGCTAGAAGACCAGCAGCAGGTGCTACAAATACAGCAAGCATTCCTGCAATCCAAGTGAAGTACGGACCTATATAGTCAATATGTGTAAAGAACTGGGCAGTTGCACCGATTCCAACTAACATTAGTGCTGCTATTAGAAATGTTGGAACTTTGTCTTTTGTTATATTCCCTACTGCGAAAAATGATAGGATACCTACAACAAATCCTAATACTGCTAGAAGTGTGCTTATTGTTCCAGAATAGTTTGCAAGCCATGTTTCATTTGCAGCAAATATTATTCCAACAATGACTGCTATTAAAATTCCTATTAGAAATAACCAGCTTCCTATTGTTTTTAACCAATTTTCCATTTTCTCTCCATCCTCCTTATTTTATATATTTGGTGTTAAAGATGTAATTTAATTATATAAAGCTTTGGTGCAAAAGGGGATGCAAGTGTATGTGCAGATATCTATATAGGAACGGTTTTCAAATCATAAATAACGAGTTCTTTTACCTGTCTGTCATTTTGTCAAATAGTACATTATTTCATTTTGATAGTATGACTAGATACTTTTAAATATAATCATTGCTAAAATTTAACATGTCATTATATAGCAATGGCGTATGGAAGAGGAGAGAAAAAAAACATGACCAGAGTAAATGTGATATATGATATCGAGCAAGAATATCTTTTTGAAGAGGCGAACAACAAATACGAAATAAAAATATCCAAAGGCAAAGAAAAAAACATCAAAATATCGAACAAAGTCTTTGATCTAATGAAAAGCGAGGGATTGATACAAAAAGTTGATGACGGGTACGTTTTCGTTGGGAAAAAAGAAGATTTGATGGAACCAAAAAAGAAGAAAAATTAGGCTAAGCTGACCTTGTTTCCAAGAGGGCCAGGTTCCTTTTAGATCACCTCTTCTTGTGTTTCGGGCCCTCATTTCCCCTACATAAAACACAAAAGAAAATCTTATACCCATAAACGCAGATACTTCTTTTGAACAATGAAATATGAAACATATGACAAATTTCATAAAAGATCAGATGAAGAACTTACAGATTTTATAAAGAAACTGGAGTTACAAGCATTAGAAACAGCAGAAGAACGACTCCCGCTTTATCTAGAAGTAGGACTAAAAGACGCCCGTCTTGTATTGGATGCTGGATGTGGTTCAGGTTTTGTAACAAGAGATATTGCTCGCCTCACAAAAGGAATCGTGATCGCGATAGATGGTTCAACTCATTTGATAGACGTCGCAAAAAGGATTTTAAAAAACTATTCAAACACAAAACTTGGCATTGCCGATGCACAACTCTTACCCTTTGACGATAACACATTTGACATTGCAACATGTAATCTAACACTTATGTGGGCAGATATCCCAAAAAAAGTAGTACATGAAATGGCACGGGTAACAAAACCCAAAGGAAAGGTTCTAGCATCTCTAGAACCAGATTATGGTGGAAAAATTCACTGGCCAGAAAACCCAAAAGTAGATCCGCTCTTTGCCGGTGAAGCAATACGAAAAAAAGGCGGAGACCCACATATTGGACGAAAACTACGAGAACTATTTGTCTCAGCGGGACTTGAAACAAAAATTGGTATCGGAAATAACAGGATATGGTCATGTGCAGAAGATAAACAATACTATCTTCATTCAAGAGATTTCTATATTAAAGTAATGAAAGACGCAGGTCTTTCGGAAAAAGAAATAGACTCATGGGAATACGAATACTTGAAATCACTTGACAAAGGCATGCAGCTGAATTTTTTTCCACAGTTCTATGCAATTGGTATAAAACCCAAATCTTAATAATTACTTCTAAATTTCATTTTTTGATTAAATATGACTGCGACAGTAATCGATGGTCGAGAAATAGCAAAAAAAATCCGAAAAGAAATCTATGACGAAGTAGTATCATTAAAATCAAAATACAAAGTAACACCTAAAATAACAACTCTTTTAATTGGCGATGATCCTGGGTCTAAATTGTATCTGAAACTTAGAGATAACGCCTGCAATAAAGTAGGTATTACATCAGATCACCTTGAATTTGACGAAAACGTTTCAGAAGACGAAATCACCGCTGCGATACAGAACCTAAACAACGATGAGAATATCCATGGAATTCTTATTCAATACCCGGCTCCAAGTCATATTTCTCAAGATACACTCATGAGTAGTATTGATCCAAAAAAAGACGTAGAAGGATTCCATCCCTATAATATGGGGAGGACGCTGCTTGGCAATGAGTCTATTGTCCCCTGCACACCACTTTCAGTACTTACAATTTTAGAGCATGAAGAGGTGGACCTTAAAGGAAAGGATGTCTGCATTGTAAATCATAGCAATGTTGTTGGAAAACCACTTGCAGCGCTTCTCTTAAATAGAAATGCAACGGTCTTGGTTTGTCATGTCTTCACACAAGATTCAAAACAATACACATCAAAAGCTGACGTTCTCATCACCGGTGCCGGAGTACCAAAACTTATCACACCAGATCATGTGAAAAAAGATGCATTTGTTATTGATGTCGCAATAATACCAACAGAGAGTGGCATTTGTGGAGATGTAGATTTTGAGTCGGTAAAAGAAAAAGCAGGAAAGATCACGCCAGTACCAGGTGGTGTTGGACCGGTAACGATTGCAAGTGCACTGAAAAACATGATAAAAACATACAAAAACTGTTTCGAAGACGCATAAACAAAGATCATAGTGTATCTTTTCTTTGTTACATACTCGGCGTCATCATATTTCTACATAAGATAAGTACAGGAGCTATTTTTTTCAACAAACGCAATATTTACCTCATTATTCTCTTTTATTTTATATTGATCAACATCAATTTTACCTAACTCTTCCTGAAGCTCAGCGATTCTTAGATTAACGCCTAAATCCTTGATATACATACGATATTCATCTCCAAGATCATCTCTAAACTCCTTTATAAAAAAATAACCAGCTTTTTCCCCAGATGGCTTTTGAGCACATCAGTAAGATCTTGAATTGCCTTTCCAACTTCTTTTGGTCGAACACAGTCCATATCTGATCTGACATTTATTGCATCAATGTTGTTTTCAATTTGCGTTAATGTCTTTATGTCAACATATTTTAAAAAATCATAGTTACCTTCAAGATCTCAAAGTAAGGTTTTCACAGAAGAACGTGCATAATCAATAGAAGTTTTATTGCTTGCTACATTAAGAAGTGATGCTAACGTATGCTTCATAATATCTGAATTTTCAATAAAACATATTCCATCTGACAAGTTGGCCATGTCATATCAACACCACAAATATCTTTATCCTCTATCAATAGTTAGTCTTGAACACAAATACGATAAAACAATAATTGTAAAAAAAAGATTTTTCATGCCTCACTTTTGGAGAAGAAATAACTCCCGAGACTCATCATAACAATGCAGACAAAAAAGACAACTAAAAAATCAACTAATGGCGGAAAAACATTGTTTGCCCCCGTAAGACTACCTCGCATTCCATCAACCATATAAAACAGGGGATTGGCAAATGAAATTGCTTTGAGCCATGCAGGCAACGATTCACTGATTGGAAAGAACGCAGAAGACAAGAAAAAAAGAGGCATAATGATAAGATTCATAATAATTTGAAACCCCTGAAAATCATTCATTTTTGTAGCAATAATAAGACCAAATCCAACAGCAGTAAATGAAATCAATACCATCATAATAAGCATGAGAATAAATCCAAAGATATCTGGAATCCTCACACCTAAAGCAATAGAGATTATGAGAATAATAAATCCTTGCAGAAGAGCTGTCGTGGCACCACCAAGTGTTCTCCCAAGAATAATTGATGTTCTTTTAATAGGTGCGACAAGAACTTCTTGTAAAAACCCAAATTGTTTATCCCATAAAACCGAGACACCAGTAAACATAGATGAAAACATAATAGCCATTGTGATAATTCCGGGTGCAAGAAAATGGAGGTAATCTCCAGAAACTCCTTCAAATGTTGCTACTCTAAATCCTGAGCCAAGGATAAAAAGGAAAAAAAGCGGTTGGACAATACTTGCAACAATCCTACTTTTAGCTCGTACAAACCTCTTCATCTGTCGAAGCCACATGACATAGATTGCCTGAAACTCTCGCCCCATCATAACTATCGCCTCCTATTGTAGAACTTCGCCATCTCTTTCATTGGAGATTCAGGTTCAAAATCTCTCATCGTTCGTCCAGTAAAATGTAAAAAGACATCATCAAGTGTCGGCTTTCGTACACTTATTGATTTGATTTTAATTTTAAGTTTATGAGCTATCTCAAATATTGCTGGGATTTTTTCTTCTCCTTTTTCAACACCAAGTGTTAAATGTAAATCATGCCGTTTAATATTTTTAATCCAGTCCTCTTTTTCTAATCGTTTCGTAAATTTATCCAGTTCAGAACAAGAAAGAGTTATGACATCGTTTCCAACAGAATTTTTCAGATTCTGTATCGTATCAATAACAAGGATTTTTCCTTTATCAATAATTCCAACGCGATCGCAGAGATAATCAGCCTCGTCCATGTAATGAGTAGTTAAGAAAATAGTAGTGTCTTCTTCTTTATTCATTTTTTTAATATATTCCCAGATGGCTCTTCGGGTTTGAGAATCAAGTCCCAGCGTTGGTTCATCTAAAAAAAGTACTGTTGGATAATGCATCAGTCCTCTTGCAATCTCAAGTCGCCTTTTCATCCCGCCAGAATAGTTTTTTACAAGAACATCCTTTTTTTCTACTAAATCAACTAGCTGTAAAACATCATTGATACGGTTTTTTCTTTTATCTTTTGAAAGACCATACATTCTTGCATGAAAATCAAGGTTCTCTTTACCAGTAAGTTCAGTATCCAGTGCTGGTTCTTGAAATACAACACCAATTTTTTGTCTCACATCATCTCGTTCTTTTATAATATCAAAATCAGACAGTGTTGCAGAACCTTCTGTTGGATACAAGAGAGTCGTCAGCATCTTAATAGTTGTTGTTTTACCGGCACCATTAGGCCCTAAAAAACCAAAAATCTCCCCTTTTTTTATAGAAAAAGAGATATGATCAACTGCCGTGAAATCATTGAATTTTTTTGTAAGATCAATAGTTGTGATGATATCCAATGTTTTGTCTCCTTGCTCTATTTTGAAAACACGAATAGTACTCGCGATAATTATCCTTTTCTAACAACTGCAAAATAGTTATCAGTATATTTTTTTGATCGTATCTTTGCTTCAGAAAACTGTTCAATCTTGAGTCCAGATTGCTCAATATCTTCAATAAACTCTTCTTTAATATAGAGATGATAAAATCGAGGAACATTTAATTTGTTTTGTCTCCAATATATCACAATATCTCCCGGTTCACAATCATTACCAGAGATATGATTAAAACAATCTCGAAATCTTTCTTGTTCCCTTGACCATACACTAATAAGCGCTCTTCCATCATTTTTTAATATCCTTTTAACTTCGTTTAACGACTGAATACGATTCGTTCTTCCTTTAATGTTATGTAAAGCAGCAATGTAAAGTACAGAATCTAAAGAGCTGCCCCGAATAGGAATATTTACCAGATTTCCATGAATAAATACAACACGTACTTTCCTTCCTTTTATCTTACTTTTAGCTATTTTAAGAAGGCTTTTTGAAATATCAAGTCCAATCACAGTTTTACATTTATCAACACATAAAATGAGATGTCGACCATTGCCACATCCGATATCAGCAACAACATCAGAAACTGATAACGCACTAACAAAATCAACAACAACTTTCCAAGGCTTTCCTCTAGTCGCATCAAAGCTTTCTGCAATTGCATTCCACGTTTCTTCCGATTCTTTAAAATGATATTCTGTCATCAATCCATATTCCACATAGACTCATACTTTTTTATGTTTATTATTAAGACTGAAAGAATGGGAAAACTAATACATACGTGTTGAATATAGGTGGATAGTAAATTTACAGTAAGGAGGTAAAATATGACTCTTATAGTAACTGGTTCAGGGCTTACTATCAAAAATGTTGTAGAAAT
>JAUWCF010000143.1 GCA_030609445.1 Thermoplasmatota archaeon
AGCACTAAATCCTCAGTTGTTTTCGATAAAATAATCAAGATTGTACTTAGCATCTGTGAGACAAGAATGGATGCAGCTGAATTTTTAGTAAAAGACATCTCAACTGTCGAGGAAGAATTTGAGACTGGTCAAAAATCTTTACAAAGAGGTCAATATCAGTCGGGCTTTGATTACCTACTAAAAGCATATTCATACAGCAACATGTTATTGAATGGAGAAGAGACGCCATGGATAGATACTGGAGATATAGAAGCAAGTAAGAATGAAGAAATTTGGACTGATTTCAACATATTTTTGATGACGATTCTATGCATCACCGTTTTTGTTATTCTAGTAAAAAAGAAATATTACGAATGACGTCATAGTTTATCAAAACCGAAGTTTATACCTTTGCAATACTACTTTGAGGCAACGGTTTCAATCCATTAGCACTTGCTCCATTAGCAACAAAATGTTCTTTGCGTTCCCATTGTTTCTCAAATATTTCAATATCATATGTCATTTCCGTAAGGACATCAGGAGGTTTAAGAGTAAATGTGACACGTTTAATAGTAACAGAAATTTGAACTTGATTTCCCGTTGCATATAAACTTGTGAGATCTCCATGAAATACGGGATTGTCTACATAAACAACAGAACAACCGCAATTACGATAACAGCATAAACAAGAAACGTAATTGGAAGAAAATTCATCTTTAGAATATGTTTAATCGATATGTCTTTTACCGGTCTAGGTCCATTTGTTGCAATTTCATCATTTATCAATTTCTTTTTAATAGACCATTTTTTCATGGCGCATCCCATAAGAGAAATACTGTTGGTGCTATTTAAAAGTGTGGTTTATACATTTTTTAATTGGAAAAGTTTGATGAATTCAATCAAAAATGTTTAAAAAAACATCATCGTTAGTCAGATGGGGTTTTCAGTGACAGATAATAAGAAAATAGTAATCATTGGGTGCGGCGCAGGTGGTGGAACTGCTGCTCAATTTGCAAGAAAAACAGATAGAAAAGCAGCAATTACCATGTTTGAGAAGGGGAAATATCCTCAATATTCAAAATGCGGACTCCCGCATGTGATCTCTGGTGAAATACCAGAATTCAATAGTTTAATTGAGTTTTCAGAAGAATGGTTTCAAAAGGAGCGTATCGATCTTTTTTTAGAGACAACTGTTGAAAAAATTGATAGTAAGAAACAAATCGTTATAGCGAAAAAAGGAAACAGGCAAATAAGAAAAAAATATGATAGTTTAATTATTGCAACAGGTGCAAAACCATCTATTCCTCCAATGCAAAACATACTGGAAAATGGAAAACTACTTGACGGTGTTTATGCCCTTAGAACTATTGACAACGGCAAACAGATTTCTTCACGGATAAAAAAGGGCGGTAAGGCAACAATTGTAGGGGCAGGCTTAGTTGGTCTTGAGATGGCAGATTCTCTTCATAAAAAAGGAATGGATGTCTCAGTTGTTGAGGCGTTACCAGATATTCTCGCTAGTACTCTTGATGGTGATATGTGTGAACCGATTCTTAAAGAAATGAATAAGAATATCAACATTTTTACAAATCATCTCGCTATTAAAGCAGAAGAAAAAGAAGGAAAAATTAAAGGCGTTGTAATCCAGGACAAGGGGACAAACGAAGAAAAACAACTAAAAACTGATGTATTGGTAATTGCTGCTGGGACAAAGCCAGAAATAACACTTGCTGAAAACAGTGGATGTAAAATTGGGAAAACTGGAGGAATTGTTGTCAATGAACAATCTGAAACATCGAAAAAAAACGTGTATGCTGTAGGTGATTGTACACAATATGAAGATTTCGTCACAAAAGAACCCATCATTGTTGGATTGGGAAGTATTGTCGTACGACAAGGTATTGCCGCAGGCACCAATGCAGCAGGTAGCACTTACATTCTTCCAGATGGGTTTCTGTTGACACGTACGTCAGAGTTTTTTGGAATAGAAATTGCTGCGGTTGGTCCTGTAAAAGATGCCTGCCAAAACATACCTGTAATATATGGTAAGTTTAAAGGCTCATCCCGTCCGGAGTATTTCCCTGGCGGAGAAGCTATCGCTATGAAGGTAGGTATCCATGAAGAAACAGGAATGATTCTTTCTGCTCAAGCCGTTGGACATAACGCATCACAACGAATAAATACAATGGCATGTGCTATTTTGAGTGGGATAAATGTTGAAGATTTTAAAAAATTAGAGACAGCATATGCACCACCTATTGCCCCAACACTTGATGTTTTAACTCTTGTTTGCGATATTGCATCTCTAAAACGCATACGGAAGAGAGAAATAACATGAAGATTTTACATATGGCTGATACTCATCTGGGCTATTCTGCATATAGGAAACTAACAAAAGATGGGATGAATCAACGTGAAATTGATATCTACAATTCTTTCAAACAATGTATTGATTATGCAGTAAAATCAAAACCTGATCTTATTTTGCATGCTGGCGATTTATTTGATTCAGTTCGACCGACAAACAGAGCAATTACTGTTGCCCTTGAGCAAATCATTCGTCTTTCAAAAGAAAAAATACCATTTATCGTAATTTCAGGAAATCATGAAACACCAAAGCTAAAAGAAACAGGAAATATCTTTAAAATATTCGAACATCTTGAGCATATTTATCCCATTTATAATAACAAGTATGAAACAATTCCGTTTGAGATTAAAGATAAAAAAATAATTATTCATACAGTTCCTCATTGCCAAACAAAAGAAGGATTTCTTGATAATTTAAAAAAAATAACACCGGATAGCTCTGCAGATTTTAACGTGTTTATGGCACATGGAGCTGTAACTGGGATTAAAGAGTTTAAGATGAATGAATTTAATGAACTTTTTATTCCTACAGAGGCGTTGAGTAAGGATTTTGACTATATCGCTCTTGGACATTATCATAACTATACAGAGATTGTAGAAAACGCGTTTTATTCAGGATCAACAGAGCGGCTTACCTTTGCAGAGGTGGATGGTAAAAAAGGATGTATAGAGATAGAACTTGGATCTAAAACAAGATACAAGTTCATAGAAAATGACACCCGTCCCATGATCGATGCTGATCCAATAAACTGTTCAAATCTAAGCATTGAAGACATAACAAAAAAAATACAAGTGACCATTCAAAAAATAAAGCCGCATGATAAAATATTCCGCATTAAACTTAAAAATATTCCGTCTCATATCTACAGAGGCATTGATTTTAATCAGATAAGAAAACTATGCAGTGGAGCAGTTCATTTTGATATAAAATCAGATGTCATAAAAGAAGGAGAACAAAGAATTAGTGAAAATTACAAGATTAAATCTATCGCAAATGAGT
>JAUWCF010000077.1 GCA_030609445.1 Thermoplasmatota archaeon
ACCACCTCAAGAGGGTGCATATCCAATAAAATTAACCGAAAACCCTATAATTTGGGGAGGACCATTTTTAGAAGAAAGAAATAAGATAATAAAAGATGTCTCAGTTAGTTTATACTTGCGATATCGTAAGTTAATTAAGTCAGAAGTTTTAGTGACATTATTAGATGGAGATACTGAAATCGATTATTCCATTCAAGAAATAAGTCTGGACTGGTCTGGAAAAACTCCAACAGTATTTACTTTTGAAAACATTGATGATTACGAGTTATTCTATGGACATAATTTAAGCATTGGCGTCTCTCTTGCTAATGGCTCCAAACCCAGAATTTTAAGGAACATGTACTTACTTTATGATTCAGCAGAAAAACCGTCTTCAGTAGCTGCTACATTTACAGAGACAGATAACATACAATTTGACTATATTGCAGATCCCGAAGATGCATTAATTATTCCAAGTGATGAAGTAAAATACACATTAAGCATAGAAAGCATCTACGATGATGAAATCGATCTTGATATTTCAGAAGACAAGAGCGGTGACTGGAGTTATTCTATTGTTGAAACATTACCGATTTCAATAAAAGCAGGAGAAACAGAAGAAATAAACGTTATTGTTAAATCAGAAAACAGCAAAAAAGAGGCTTACGGAGATGAGATTGACTTAACTTTTGAAGTAAGTGGTAAAACAGGCTTTGATAGAAAGACAGCGACAGCTTTAGTGGATCAAGAGTCAATAGAATATAACATTGGAGTGTATGGCCAGGATGAAAGCAAGAACATTAAAAAAGGAAATAGTGGCACGTTCTAATTTTTTATTTAAAATAAAAACACCGGTGCTATTGATGATGAAGATAGCTATACAATAACAGCTTCTTCAAAAAACGACTGGAAATTAAAATTTACTGATTCAACTCCGTCTTTAGAAATTGGTGAGAAAACAGATACAAAAAGAATTTTTGTAAAAGTGTATGTACCAGAGAATACAACCATTGACTCTGACATTATTACGGTTACTGTTATTTCAGATAACAATCCTGAGGCTTCTGAGACCATAAATGTAACGGTAAATGTATTAGAACTTAGTATCTTTGAGAACATCGTTGACTTCTTCAAATCAGCAGCTAATTCTTTAGGGCTTGATGACATGTTTGGTTCTAAGGCACCCTATGTACTTGCAGGAATTCTTGCAATACTTATTGTTCTTATAATCCTAATTCTTATCTTCCTACTTAAGATGAAATATGTAAAGATTATTTGTACCGATAGAATCCAAGAAATTGATCCTAGTGAAGAGGCAGTATTTGATATTACATTAAATAATCCTACAAGGAAAACTAAAACCTATGAAATAACGTCAAAGGTAAGTCCAGAATCATCGAAATGGCGGACAGCAACAGATGTAGAAAAGATAACAATTGCAGCAAGAAGTTCAAAACAAATACTTCTTGTGGCAAAACCTGAAGAAACAGTAGAATCCAATGATTGGACTGAAGTAAAGTTAAACGTGAGTGTTTCTGGTAAAAAGAAATCAGAAGAAATTACAACCATGGTTATGGCAAAAGATGGGAAAACCCTTCTGAGAATTAAAGATGTATTTAGTTGGCCTAGGGAATTTAAGAAAGGCGATAGAATAATAACTTCTTTTATACTAGAGAATAAGGGAAATATTTCAGCACGAAACGTAAAAGTTGTTTTATTTATAAATGGAAAGCAAAAGAATAAAGTAGAGGTAACTATTCCCCGTGGAGGATATGCAGACATTAAAATCCCATGGATTGCTTTAAAAGGCAAAAATGAACTGCAGTTAAAAGCAATAGAACAGTAAAATATATATCGGTTGAATTATTAGGCGTTTGAGGGTTGTGTCTCTAGTGGTTGAAGATATAGCAACAAAAAAAGTGGAGCAGGAACAATTAAGGAATTCTGAAAAGAAGTATCAGAGTCTTATAGGGAAACGAAACGAGCTAAATGATGTAGCAAGGCTTATTCGTGAAGAACGTGATATGTTCAATGATAAACGCAAAGAACTCAAAGAAACCATGGATGCGGACAAAAAGAAGCGTGACGAACTTGTTTCTAAGATGAAGCTTCATAAAGAACGAAGAACAAAGTTGCAGCAGAAGGCAAAGGATCTTATTAAAGCGAAACAGAAGAAAAAAGGAGATGTAATAAGAAATCTGCCTTTGCAAGTTGAAGAACTGAAAGCTGATATTCAGATGCTTGAATATAAACAAGAAACAACTCCTATGAGTACTAGAAAGGAAAACGAGCTCATTGACATTATTAAGAGTAAGAAAAGAGAACATAAAGAATGTATAAAACATCTGGAAAAACAACAATTGATTGAAATAGATATTACGGATACTGATGAAGCAATTACCGAGCTTTTCAAAAAAGCCGATGAAGAACATGAAAAGGTTCAGAAATACTATGAGGAAAGCCAGAAGAAACATGAAGATTTTATGAAACATGTAAAAGAAATCGCGGCTTCCATTCATGAATCAAATAAGAAGCATCAAAAATATATCGAGCTACGCGAAGAATCACAGACGTATCACGAAAAAGCAATGGAGATGCTTTCTAAGATAATGACTGTTAAAAACGAACGAAGGCAACGTTGGAAGGAATCCAAAGATATCCTTAAAAATCAAAACATTAAGACACAAAATATCCTTCTTAATAAAGAAAAACTTGAAGAGATTGCCACAGAATCAGTTGATGATTTGAAAAAAGGTAAAAAGATATCATTATAGAGGCAAGAGGTCGTCGACAATCAACGAAAATTTAATAGGCAATTTTAAATATTAAATCTTGTTTTGCCCCCTGTGTGACTGCTATGGAAAACATTGGGATTATTAGTTATGGAGCAAATATACCTCAATTCAGAATAAAAACAGAAGAGATCGCTTCTGTCTGGGGAAAAGATGGAAAAATCATAAGCAGAGGCCTAGGAATACAAGAAAAATCTGTTCCAGGGCTGGATCAAGACACTGCAACAATAAGTGTAGAATCTGCTCGGGCTGCATTGAGACGTTGCAATATAGACCCTCAAGATATCGGTGCTATTTATGTTGGAAGTGAATCACATCCTTATGCAGTAAAACCTACAGGGACAATTGTTGGTGAGGCAATTGGTGCAACACCAGATCTTATGGTTGCAGATTACGAATTTGCCTGTAAAGCAGGAACTGCAGGTGTTCAAACATGTGTTGGATTCGTAAAAGCAGACATGATAAAGTATGGTCTTGCAATTGGTGCAGATACCTCACAAGCAGCTCCAGGAGATGCACTTGAATATTCTGCATCTGCAGGAGGTGCAGGTTTTATTATTGGAAAAGATGACGTCATTGCAACAATTAATCATACCCTTTCATATACAACTGATACGCCTGATTTTTGGAGAAGAGCTGAAAGGAAATATCCTTCACATGGTGGACGTTTTACAGGTGCACCAGCTTACTTTAAACATATCTCAAACTGTGCAACAAGACTTATGGAAAAAATGCAAACCAAACCAGAAGACTATGATTATGCTATTTTCCATCAACCAAATGGGAAATTTCCTGTAAACGTTGCAAAAAAACTTGGATTTTCATTAGAACAAGTTAAGCAAGGACTCCTCACACCAGTAATAGGCAACACGTATTCTGGTGCTGCAATGCTTGGTCTTGCATCAGTACTTGATGTCGCAAAACCAGGAGATCACATATTCATGATAAGTTATGGATCAGGTGCAGGAAGTGACGGCTTTGACATTACTGTAACAGATAAAATAAAAGATTTAAAGATAGAAAATGCACCATTAGTAGCAGAGATGGTTGAAGATAAAAAATACATTGATTATGGAACATATGCAAAATACACTGATCTTTTATATTGGGAGTGATAAGAAATGAGAGAGGTAGCAGTTATTGGAATTGGAATTACAAAATTTGGAGAATTATGGGATAAATCATTTCGTCAACTCATCGCGGAAGCAGGATCAAAAGCAATCCTTGATGCAGGAATCGAAGGAAAAGAAATCGATGAAATGTATGTAGGTTCAATGAGTTCTGGACGATTTGTTGGCCAAGAACACGTTGGAGCGCTAGTTGCTGACGCAGCAGGTTTTTCACACATGCATATACCATCAACTCGTGTGGAAGGTGCTTGTGCATCTGGTGGTCTTGCAGTACGTCAAGGATATCTCTCAATTGCTTCAGGTATGAACGATATCGTTGTTGTAGGTGGAATGGAAAAGATGAATGATGTTGGAGGAAACGATGCAACAGCAACACTTGCAACTGCAGCAGATCAAGAATGGGAAGCATTCTTTGGTACAACATTTCCAGCATTGTATGCAATGATTGCAACACGCCATATGCATGAATATGGAACCACAAAAGAACAACTTGCTCAAGTTGCCGTGAAAAATCATGCAAATGGTGCAAAAAATCCTTATGCTCAATATAGACGAGAAATAACACTTGAATTAGCAATGAATGCTACAACCGTTGCTTATCCATTAGGACTTTTAGATTGTTCACCAGTTACTGATGGTGCAGCATCTCTTATATTGTGTGCTGCAGATAAAGCAAAAAAATATACAGATAAAGCAATAAAAATTATTGGATCAGGGCAAGGTTCAGATTCATTAGCCCTTCATGGGCGAAGAGACATATGCACACTTGATGCAACGGTTCATGCAGCCAAAACGGCATATAAACAAGCGGGAATAACATCAAAAGATATTGATTTTGCAGAAGTCCATGACTGTTTTACAATTGCTGAGATCTGCGCAATTGAAGATCTTGGTTTTGTTAAAAAAGGTGAAGGCGGGAAAGCTATTGATAATAAGATTACAACATTAGATGGATCGCTTCCAGTAAACACAAGTGGAGGACTTAAGTCAAAAGGTCATCCGGTGGGTGCCACAGGTGTTGCTCAGATGGTAGAAGTTACACAGCAACTAAGAGGAGAGGCAGAAGCAAGACAATTAAAAGATGCAAAGATTGGCCTTGCACACAATGTAGGTGGTTCTGGTGCAACTTGTGTTATCCATATCATGGAGGCGATGTAGATGGGTGGTGTTGCAAGATTTTGGAGAGAGATTCCACAAAGATACAATCTTATCGGAAATAAATGTGAAGAATGTGGACAAGTGTTTTTCCCACCAAGAGAATCATGTCCTAAATGTAGAAGAAAAAGTATGGGTAAGATAAAAGAAATAAAACTTACTGGAAAAGGAAAAATTGTCACATATTCAATTATCCATGTTGGACCAGAAGAATTCGAAGAGCAGGTTCCATACCCAATAGCAATAATTCAACTTGATGAAGGACCGAGAATTACTGCGCAAATAGTAGATTGTGACATACATGATGTGAAAATTGGTATGAAAGTAGAAAGCACGTTTAGAAAAATCCAGCAAGACGGATCCACCGGCGCTATCTATTATGGTTATAAGTTTATTAAACGCAAGTAATTATGTACGTATAAATTAGTTAATATCGTGTTATATAATAACACTATTTTTATTGTGTTTAAACTTAACCCATCAATCGTGTTAGTCATTATCAGATACTTTATCCCATTGGTAATTATCAGCACAACTTAACTTAGAATATTCACTCTTTTTATCATCATTGTAAAAATAACCATACGCAGAACCATAAAGACCAGTTTTTGTCTGCTT
>JAUWCF010000074.1 GCA_030609445.1 Thermoplasmatota archaeon
GGAAATACTTCTTCCAGGCATCAGTTATTTCTCGAATATGTGGCTTATCTTTATTCAGAATCTGAGCCCTGAAATCCCCTGCATATAAATGTACTGCATTCAAAACACTACATCAACCATGCTGACATGTATTATAACCAGGCACCTGTGGATTGGATTGCAAATGCAATAAAACCACAAAAAGGAGGCGGTAAAAAGAAAGGTTAGTTTTAAGGAGAAAATCAACAGAACCCGATTTTAAGGTCTGTTGACCAAATTCCCTTCGAGAGAGCAGTACGGATCTGCCGGGATTCGAACCCGAGTTAGAGGCTCCGGAAGCCTCTGTGATATCCAAGCTACACTACAGACCCTAGATGTACTATTGCTATCAGGATATGTGTTAATAGATTTTTCTTGATTGCCAAAACCTTAAACTTAAATAATCAAATTTCAAAAAATATGTTTGAGAGATCAGCTTCTCTTTGTCTCTATCCATTTAACTAATTCTTTTCTACATTCAATGCAAAGATGATATTCATATGGCTTTCCTTTACCAGTCATAGCATAATCCATACGTACAATAGAATCAAATAAATCCTTGTAAGATTTTTTGCATCTATCGCATTGTAATTCCATTGTTTTCTCCAAATAATAATTTATAAATTCCTGCCGTACTTACTTATCAAAATTAAATTAGAATTAGTTTAGAATCTATTCTTTTTCTTCTTTTGGTTTTTCTGATTGGACCGGTTCTTCAGGTTGTTGTTTTTCTATGTTTTCAACAGGTTTTTCTTCTTTTGATGTTTCAACAGGTTTCACAGGTGTTTTACTTTTAAACTCGGTATAGCCACATGCTCCGCAACTTAATCTATCCTTATGTTCAGCAAGAAATACACCATCACCACATTTTGGACAGTTTCTCCTCAATCGAACAATTTTATCTCCTTCAACTTTGAATATCTCTCTTTTTTTCATGATTATTCCTTCTTTTCCTCAGCAGTTTCTTCTTCTTTAGGCTTTTCAGTCTCTTCTGTTTTTTCTTCAGCAGGTTTCTCATCGTTTTCTGTTTTTTTAGCCTCTTCTTCTTTTACATCTTGTTCAGCTGGCGGTTCTTCCTTTTTAGGTCCTTCAGTAGTTTCTTCTGGTTTTTCTTGTGGTTGTTCTGCAGGTTTTTTCGGTTCTTCCTTTGATGGTTTCTTTTCTTCTGTTAGGACATTGTTTCTTTTAAGGATATACTTTTTCTCCCAGGTTTCTGCTTCCTTTACTGATTTATACACTTTAGCGTATCCAACAGTATCCGTGCTTCCAAAGCTTGACTTCATGAAATTAACGATGACGTTTTCTTTTTTAACATTTAGTTTCTCTGCAAGTTCACTTCGTACAAGTTCGCGTTTTGGCGTTTTCTCACTTTCATGATGCACCATGAAATGAACTTCTGTTCTCTTTAAGAGTGGATTATTTGTTTTTGATTGAATCTCTACTTCCATATCTATCACATTCTGTCTAATATCTCTTTTACTTTACGTTTATGAGCCGTTGTAGCCTTAACAACTACGACCCCTTTATTCGGCAATCCATATATTATTGTTGCGTCTGATGGAGCTAGAAAGATTGCAGCAAGTGCAGCAAGGTCTTCTTCACCATCAATTTCTATACGAAACGGGCCTTCAACTCTCTTTTTGAATGCCAATTCTATCGCATTCCAGAGTTCATCAGTTATTGTGCCCGGTGGGTTTTTTACATTTATCTGTTTTGCATCAAAACCTTTGATTTTCTCTTTCACATCTAAAGCATAATCTTTCCGTTTAAGGATATAATCAACAATGCAAACCCCTGGTTTCACTCCATTGTCTAGAAGTGTAAATGTTACAAGATCTCCAACTGAAACAATATATTCCTCATGAGAAATAAGTTTCAAAAGTTCTTGTTCATCGACAAGACGTCCCAAAGGCTCTTTTAATGCGTCCCTTAAATCATTGGGTAAGACAAACATTACTACCTTACCTTCAATGCATATTTACCTGGTTTTGTGATATTCATCTTTTTTGCAATCTGTGATCTTGCAGGGTCACGGATAATGACGTAGCCTCTCCATCGTTTCACTGTTTTCTCTGAACAATACGGGCAGCGATCCTTTTCTGTTATCAAATGACAGTTTTTACAGGCATTACGTGTCTTCATTTCTTACCCTTCTTTTTCTTTTTGTCTTTCTTTTTATCGTCCTTTTTATCGTCCTTTTTTTCATCTTTTGGTTCTTTCAGCCATTCATGGGCACCAAGAGCAGGTTGTCTCATGGTAAGACCGATTTTGCTTTCTCTTGCAGATAACTCATTTAAACTAATTGCAACAATTCTTGCCCGAACATGATCTCCAACTTTAAGCACTTTCTTGTTTTCTTTCCCTACAATTCTTTCGTTTTCAGCATCGACGTTCACATAATCATTCATTATTTGGCTCATATGAATTAATGCATCAAGCGGTCCTATATGGCAGAATGCACCAAATTCAACGATTTCACAGATTAGTGCATCAGTCATTTCTTGCAACGTTGGATTGAAGGTAAGCGCCTCAAATTCGACCTTTTGATACATTCCTCCATCACCATGGATAACGATTCCGTCTCCGAGCGTATTTATGCTATCGACTGCAACAATCAACCCATGTTTTTTCCGTATTGTTCCTTCAAATGTTTTTTGGACAATATTGTTTATTGCATCGTTTAAATCTTCGCCGAACCGCTCCGGTGGCACTCGTACTGTATCATTTAATTTTACTAATGTATACATTTTATCACGTTTATATAGTACAAAATCGACTTGGAATGAACTTGTTCCTTAAATTCTTTTTGAATGCTTAAAACCAGCTAAAACATATATGTGTTGTGTATAAAAAAAATTTGCTGAGATGTCATCTGAACACATTTCCACTCCAAATTATGGAAGGAGAAGATTTATAAAATATCCGCTATTCCACTTGTTGTAATAGTTAGAGTAATATTTACAGTACCGAATCTGATATAAACGATTCAAAAGGAGAAAATAACGATGGTAGAATTCAAAATAGTAGTAAACGATACAAAAAATGGTAAATCACATAGTATCTTAGTAAGCGGTCATCATGCTAACTCCCTGATCGGTAAAAAGATACACGATGAAGTCGATGGTATTTTTGTCTCATTACCAGGATATAAATTGCAGATAACTGGTGGTACTGATAAAAACGGTTTTCCGATGAGAACAGATTTACCTGGAACAATAAGACGGAGATTGCTTCTTAGTGAAAGTCTAGGGTTCAAGCCAAAAGATTCTGGGGTGCGAAAAAAGAAATCTGTACGGGGAAATACGATAAATCAAGATGTCGTACAGATCAACATGAAAGTTGTTAAACACAGTTCAAAACCTATTGAAGACATTATTAAAGCAGAGGCTAAAAAGGAAGACGAGGGTAAGAAAAAGGAGAAAGAGGAACAAGAATGAGTTTTCCAAAGCCACCTGAGGTAAATATTGGAATGATCGGCCATGTTGATCATGGTAAAACAACGTTAACTCAACGACTGACTGGGAAATGGACTGATGAACATTCTGAAGAACTCAAAAGAGGTATCTCCATACGACTTGGATATGCTGATGCTGCTTTTTATAAATGTCCAAAATGCGATGAACCAGAGTGCTATACGGTACAGAAAAAATGCCCTAATTGCGATAGTTCCTGTGAACTGCTAAGGGTGGTTTCTTTTGTTGATGCGCCGGGTCATGAGACATTGATGGCAACCATGCTTTCAGGTGCTGCTATTATGGATGGAGCAGTCCTTGTGATAGCTGCTAATGAAAAGTGTCCTCAGCCTCAGACAAGAGAGCATTTAACAGCCCTTGAAATCTCCGGTACAAAAAACATAGTTATCGTTCAGAATAAAATTGATCTTATCTCTGAAAAAGATGCAGTAAAAAATTATGAGCAGATCACCAAGTTTGTAAAAGGAACCTGCGCAGAGGATGCTCCAATTATTCCTGTAAGTGCCCATCATGATATCAACATTGATGTTTTAATAAAAACAATGGAAAAGTGTATCCCAACGCCCGAAAGAGATACGAACAAACCTCCGCTTATGTATATTGCACGAAGTTTTGATATCAATAAACCCGGTGCAAGACCTTCTGAGTTAAAAGGCGGTGTCGTTGGAGGTTCATTAGTACAAGGAGTTTTAAAAAAAGGTGATGAAATTGAGATCTCGCCAGGGCGAAAAATCGAAGTTGACGGCAAACAAACCTTTGAACCAATTATTACCAACGTCCATTCGTTTTTTACCGGTGGAATTCCAACTGATACAGCAAGCGCTGGAGGGCTTCTTGCCATAGGTACTGAGCTTGACCCTGCACGAGTAAAATCTGATTCTTTCTCAGGGAAAATTGTCGGAAAACCAGGGCAGATCCCTTCTGTTTTAGAGAGCTTTGATTTATCAATTCATCTTTTGAAACGTGTGGTTGGAACAATTGAAGAGAAAAACGTTGAGCCATTAAAAACAAACGAACCACTTATGCTTACTGTTGGTACAGCAACTACTGTTGGCGTTATCACAGAACTACGGGAAACGAAGGTTCGTGTGAAGTTGAAGTTATCTGTCTGTGCTGAGGAAGGACAAAGAATTGCTGTGAGCAGAAGAATCGAAGGAAAATGGCATCTCATTGGGTATGGGGAGATAGCATACATAAAACAGTGATTCTTGACAGCAGTGCTGTCATTATGTGTTTTGAGTTTTCAATTGATCTTGAAAAAGAGCTGACAAGACTTTTAGGATCATATCATATTGTTGTTCCCTCGTCTATCATTGGAGAGCTAGAGTTTTTATCAAAAAAGGGTGCAGGAAACAAAAAGATAAAGGCTAAAGCGTCGCTAAAGCTTGTTGAAAACTATGAGACTGTCGTTGTTGATGAAAAAAATGCAGACGACTCGCTTATAATTTTAGCTAAAAGGATGAATGGTGTTGTTGTCACCAACGACAAGGAACTACGGAAGAGACTAAGGGACGCATCGGTTTCAGTAGTTTTTCTACGTGCTAAGAAAAAATTGATGATGGAGTAATTGTTTCGAATTTTACATATATCAAAGTTCAAGGAAGTGTAGGTTTACTCCAAGTTTTTCAATCTCTTGTTTTGTAGCATTATCTACACGTACACCACCAACAGCAACCGCCTTTGTTTTATATTTCTTGCATGCAGCTTCTGCTATTGGTTTTAACAAAATAATGAAAATTCGCCAAGAAAGTTTTTATAAATAAGTCTTATATCCTGCATTCTATCATGTCGGGGTGGCTCAGCCTGGTTAGAGCGCCTGACTCATAAGCTCAGCTAAAAGGTTCGTACATTTAGCCTTGCGCTAAGATATCAGGAGGTCGCGGGTTCAGATCCCGTCCCCGACATTTTTTAAAACATTTTTTGAAATTTATGAAAAAATTTGGATATTAGAAAGTTTTATATGGGCTTTCTAATATTAAGAAACAAAGGGAAGTAATCAACTTTGATGAAGAAAGCGACTGGTCAGATCCACTTAGTGTTAGCATGCCGAAAAACCAAGAATTCTTTGGATTTTTTGTTAGATTATTCGAACGTTTCTTCCCCAGAATTTCATCTATAATATATTCTATTCTAGGGTTTGACAATTGAATCATTCCATTTTTAGATTTAATAAGCGGATTGTTGAACTCTAAAGTCCCAAATCTTAGGTAATATGGGCCATTCCTTCTTTTTCATTTTCTGAGAGTACGGGAATAAAACGTGAAATAATCGATGAGTTTATAAGCCATAAAC
>JAUWCF010000029.1 GCA_030609445.1 Thermoplasmatota archaeon
ACACCATCACGAATAACACTGCGAATGAGAACAACCACAGTGGCATTCAATTGTTTCAGGAGTCGTGCAACAACACCGTTGCAAATAACACTGCGGAGGAGAACAACGAGAGTGGCATCGGCATGCAAGATTCAAGTAATAACACCATCAGAGATAACATCGCGAGTTGCAATAACTACAGCGGTATTTTTCTGGCAGATGGGTCACAGAACAATTTGATTATCAACAACTCCGCATCGAGCAATTCAGAGTTTGGTTTTGATTTAACCGACATCTCTACTGATGACAACCAGATATCTAGCAACACGGCAAACTGGAACAACGTCGGAATTGACTTGAATTATTCTGATGGCAATACAATTGAAGGTAATACAGTGAACGAGAACAGCGAGTGCGGCATCCGCTTAGATGAGTCACACAGCAACCTAATTTATCACAACAATCTGATAAAAAATAACCCTAATGCACATGACAATACCGGCACCAACTCCTGGGACAATAGCTATCCGAGCGGCGGGAACTACTGGAGCGACTACATTGGAAGTGATTATTACAGTGGAATAAATCAAGACATACCGGGTAGCGATGGAATTGGAGATGTTCCCTATTACATACAGGGTGGCACAGGTGCAAAGGACAAATATCCATTGATGAGTCCATATACTCTAAAACCAATGGTTTCTATCTACACAGACAAATATGTGTATTCCCCGAGTGATACAATGATTATTACGATTTACTTTGAGAATCCATTAGATAGTAGCGTGGATACATATTTCTTATGGTACTTCAGACTGCCTGACTATGGATATTGGACACCTATAATGACTCTACCATTTTCTTTGCCAGCAGGCTTCGATGAATCCTATGGCATTCCTTTGCATATAGGCAACTGGGGAGCTAACAGCTTTAATGCAACATTTTTTGTGGCATTGCTTAACACCACAACCTACGAGATTATTGACTGGGACACCGCGAATTGGAGATATGTGCCATATTTGCCGAGCAAAAGCAAAACGAGTCAAGAGGAAATGACGCTATCGGAAATTGCAGAAGAAATAACTGGAGCAATTGAAATGGAGAGATTGCCATCTGAAATGGTTCAAGCCCAAGGTGAAACAATGCCAGAAGAAATCGCAACGGAAATAATGAAAATCGTTAAGGAGTAGAGTTACCTGCTTAAAACTCTACTTCTTTTTTTTCTCGGACATTTAGCTTTTATGCGGTTTTTATCTTTCTCTTCTATATTTTAATCTCTCCTCAATCACCCTGTCAGAATCTGTCATCGCTCTTTCTGTCTCCGCATCCCCAAAATGCTTTTTTGCTTCCCGCATCTCCTCCATAAACGCTTCAACTTCACCTGCAGATACCAGCTCATACAACCTGTTTGCAACCGTCAAAAAGGATTCGTGTATCTCGCCCATCTCGAAATTCGCCTGTATCAGTGCGTATAAATGCGGGTCTTGATGCAGAAGTCTGCCTACAAAATCCATCAATATCTCGTACATTGGACTCACAGCATTATCAAAACATTCAAGATCTTTCACCTCTGCTTTAACCAATTTCTTATAAATCTTCCTAGACGAAGGGAGACGAGTAAGAAAATCAATTTCTTCACCACGCAATCCTTTAATGTTATCCTCTGAGAAAAAACCGGCATCAAGAAGAATATAACTATTCGTAACATTACATTGTTTCAACTCTTCAATTGTCACATTTAACGATGAAACATCAACAACATTACCTGGTAAATATCTGAAAAACAAAGGTAAATCATTCTTTTTATCAATCACAAAAAGAAAACGAATCTGCTTATCAATACCGCCATCATTATAACCCCAAGCATTAAAAGGAAAACGAATTTGATTCGGTAATGCAGTTGAATCAATGATCACACCTTCCTTTGCATCTGTAAACAAAGGAATATACTGCTGGAAAAAATCCCTTAACAAATATTCATCACCAATCCTTATGAAAAAATCACTCACACGCTGAGATGAAACATTTGCTTTTTCAAATAAAAAACGAGAGAAACTACCATCATACCAAGTTTTCGCATACTGCATAGCAGAAGCATAACAAAGACGATAACAAACCAAAGACAACAACGTATCTGCATTATCACCAAAAAAATCCTTCAGAAAACGAGACAAACTCTTTTTCTTCATATATTCATGAAGAAGGAATACATCCCCAAAATCTAAAATCAATTTCTCAGCGTTTCTACTCTGAACCTTTCTTTTCATCCTAAAAATTCCTTTCTCCTTATCAACAACAACCCCTAAATATTTCTGTTTCTGACGAGGTTTTTTCCTATCTGGATCCCAATAGGATGTTACCTCATAAGCATATTCTTGATTCCCAAATTTTTTATATCTTATAAAACTCATAAATGCCTATATAGGCATTATGTTTATATTGTTTACGGTTTTTTTAAAAATGATGAATTACTTGGAGAACAGTTGAATTAAAAAGAGTAAGATTTGGTGTTATGTTGCCTAATTATTATGGGAGTTTCGGATATTACTTGATTGATTTTAAACTATTTTTACCTTATTTGAAATTTTTTTTAAAAAAAAACCTACTTTTTCCCTGTAAACATTAGGGTTTTCGTGCATATCAAACAGGTTTAACACATAACTCTACTCGGCTAGGAACATATCTTTCAATTCTTCGATGTTCGGGTTAACAATACCGTTTTTTTCAATCCTCAACAGCTCCAGCAGTTTTGATATTATAATTGCCTTTTAATCACTCTTTATAACGAGCCACTTAAAAAGTTATTACATAAAAAGAACTAAACTAGACATAAATAAAAAAAATAAAAGAGGGTAGATGCCTATGCATCTACTGGTATTGGTGATGTCCACTCTGGACTGTAGACGATCAAGTTCGGGTCACCGTATATGCACTGTATTGTTGAAACTTGCATTGATGAACTTCCATACATTGACATGTCATCGCTGGTTGTGAAATCTCTGAAGTGCAGCCAGACTTGTTTTGAATATGCTGGACCAATTGGTTCTCCATATATCATTGCATCTTTGAAGAACTCATCATCCTGTAAATCTGCTTCTGGACAATATCCAGATCGTGCATTTCCATAAAATATGACTGCTCCATGATCAAGGTATACCATTGGTCCATCGGCATCTGCGGTTGTACAAGACATGTAGAAGACTGCATTGCTTCTTAGATTCTCAAATAATTCGTCGGCATAGTCATAATGGATGAGATCGTAGAGATTTGCAGGTGCAGCATTATACCATACTCGACCATTGTTTCGAGGCACTTTCCAGTTGTCGTAGCTGTATCCGCGCCATGCATCCCACCAGATTTGGTCAGGATAGTTACAGAAGTCTGTCTGGTAGTATTGTGCTGATGTACCGCTTCCACCAGTTCCATGACCTGAATAATACATTGCACTTGCACCATCGTTCATACGCTCTAGATGAGCATCCCAGAGACAATGTCCTTCGTATGTTCTTCCATGTGAACCAAATGATTTTTTAACCTCTCTGCTTGAATATATTGAGTGGGACTTTCCATCATTGGTCTTCCATGATCCGCCATCTGGGAAATTCATTAATTGAGTAGTAGTGATGTCTCTGTTTGGATTTGCATAGATAAGTGCAGGATATAAGATATTTCTTGCAACCATCGCTGAAGCATACGCCGGGGTTTCACCTACAATATGACCCGCATATGAATTGTTACCCATCATGACAGAGTGTGCATTAAGATAAATATTCTTTCTTGGTGCAACAAAACAGTATCCTTCTTGTCCTTCAAGATCTAGCCCAAGGCCTTCTATCCAATCATGAATTCCATTGTGCACTGCTTCGTTCCAGTATCGTTTTGCATCAAGTCCAAATGGTGGAAGATCACCTTCACCGTTCATTAGGAACTGAATCATCTGGATGAGGATTTTGAGTTTATTTTGTTCGACGGGTTCTGAAGCGATAGGTAAATGACTCGTTGAACGAGAGCCGTGATAGAAATCTCCTGCCCAAAGATCCTGCGTTTCAATTCGATCTGCCATTCCTGCAGGGTTCACCTTTGTTCTGAAAATTCTATCTTGTACCGCATCAGCGATTCGAAGCACTGGTGATCCGTGATATGCCGCTATCATTGCAGCAGGTGCAAAGTATCCATTTTGCATTGGTTGATTCGTTGCGTCTCCTTTTGAGTATTTAAGAGATGTTATAGTAATATAGTTCTCGGAGCTATCATAGGCTTTGATGTAGTCAACGATTTCCTGCATTGTTGTCAGATCAGCTTCAAGGGTTGGTAAATCTCCTTTGACAGCACTTCCGATTCCGCCTCTTTCGACAAATATTACTTTATCTACTCCAAGTGCATTGAATGCAGCAGTTGTCTCAGATGGTACGCTATCCTCTGTAACATATAACAATGGAACATGTTCTTGTGATGCGATAACTGCAGCGTTTGCAGCAGATATATCTGCATCAGCTCGGTCTGGATTTGTAATTGTTATCTCACCAGTAATATCATATTTTATATCTGGGCCTTCTGCATCTCTTGGGACAACAATTGCCGTCCACAGTCCCTTCTCAGGGTAAAGTACTTCAGCTGAAAACTCAGTATGTGGCTCGGGATCCCATGTTCTCCACGGACCAAATCCGTGAACTTCTGGATCAAAGTGACAGCCGTTCCAGACATGTATTGGGTTTACCGGTCCGTTCCATTGAGGAACATCTGGTGCTCTAAGATATCCTTCTGGATCAATAAGGTATACTAAAAGATCAGAAGGCGTATCTGTCTCCACTTTGACATTAATGACTGAGTCTGAATCTCTCACACGCATTCTATATCGATGACCTGCATATTTTGTGATTTCAAAGTTCCAATCGCCTGTAATTCTATTTGTTCCTGCAGTCCAAACACCTGTTCTTGTGACTGGATAATAAATATCGACTTTTGGACCATCTCCGTCATAGGTATAGGGCCACCAATCGCCCATGAAATTCATAAAATGAGGGACAATTGCATTAAGACTGGGTTCAGCATGACCTGCAGACATACTGACATTAATAGCACACCATTTTGGTTTTAGAAACATTGGATATCCATAGGTGCCACCGATATCTATTATTTCCTCATCGTCGTTATCTATGATTTCTACTTCAAAGTCTCGCCTAAGTGTTCTTGTTCTACTTATTACAGTTTTGACGTTATCTTCATATCCACTTCCATCAACTGCGACAACAGCAAGATCTGATGAACCCCAGTTTTCTGTTGCTATCTCAGCTGCTGCTTCAATAGGATTAGAAAGAACACCATATTGTACCGCTGTTTTACCATGTGAGGCAAGATAGTCCTCCCAGTCAGCTATTACGTATTGAGTTGTGTCGTCAACAACGCCTCGATCATATTCTGTTCCATAATAATTGGTTGATGTGTCATCGCCTTCGTAGATGACAGGGGCTAAGTATCGATCGCCACCATCTAGATAGTTACAAGCTGGGATAGAAGCAAGATATCCATATTCGTCTTGATTACTTGCGGGGTCATCAGCTATTGTAAATGTTTTTGCAATTGGCGTTATTTGTGGTTGAGGTATTGGATCTGGTGGTGATGGAACGCCTGTTTCGATAGCATATTCAAGTTCATATGGACCTGAACCATATGCATAATAGTTCCATTCTGTTGGCTGAGGTATATCAACCCATCCTGGGAATATATCTATTTTTATACGCCATTGACCAGTTTCATCTATTGGATAGTATAGTTCATCGTCGTAGTAGTATTTTTCTTCATAAACAAGTTCTTCACTAGGATTGTATAGATGTATATCAAAATCAGCGAGATAAGCGATTGTTCTCATTTTTAGCGTAAAATGAATGCCATCTCCATCTGCTACATCAAACTTATACCAGTCGTATGCATCATTCATATCAAGATACCCATTATAAGTACCTTGTGTAATAAGAGTAGCATCAGCAAAAGTATCACCCGCATCATCGCCAGTATCTGCATCGTTTTGTCCATTTAGATCAACGGTGAATTGATATTGTCCTTCACCTGTACCACTTACATAGGTGATATTTATGTACCATCGACCAGTATAATCTGTAGTATAGGTTATTGTTTCTTGGTCGCTGCCAGGATTTGTAGAAATGTCTCTTTGAATTTCATCATCATCCCAAAGACTAAGATCATAATTGTGACCTGAAGGTGGAGTCATTGTAAGTACGATCTCTTGGCCCTCACAGACAACAATGAAATACCAATCCACAAGATCATTGCTTTCATGGAGTTTTCCTGTTCTTCCTCGCCCAGGCGAATCATCGACTACTTCACCGGCAAATATTGCAGCTGCTTTGTTAAGATCATCTCTAGCATCTGTCTTGTATCCTCCATCATCATTTGAACCATCCTTGCTAATTGGTGCGGGATCTGTAATCACATCATAGTTCTGATCTAACATAAATGCTGGTAATTCATCTCCCATTGGAGATGGGCTACGATAGATCAGATTACCTTGTTCGGCAATTAAGTTTTTTTCACTAGGTGCCACAAAAGAGCTTGCTGGAGCCAGAAACATTGCCCCCAACAGAACGGCAGTTAACACAACGGCCTCTATTCTTGTTTTTTTATAATTCATATTTTTACCCCCGTTTTTATATGTCATTTCAATATATGCTACCTTAATATATATATGTTTCGGGTGTTTAATATAATAAGTGACCATTACGATTTGGATGCTTGATATTTTCTTTAGGAGTTATCTGCTATCCTTAGTTTATATGTAGAATATACCACGTGGGTTGTATATACAGGCTGCATATGTAAAACAGACATGTTACCATATTTATTCACGCAATATAATAAAACGTTTGTTGTTACAGGAGATAAAAGACATTTTTTCACTACATTTATAAACGACTGATCTATCCAAAATCCTATCATGTCTCCTGCATCAATATTGACATACATATTTTATATTGTTCTCCCAATATTGGTTCTTTACATTGGGTATCTAATTGTAACAAAAGCATTTAATGATATGGGTTTTACTTCGTTTGAAGCAATCATTATTGTTTTTATCTCATTCATACTTGGAGCAGGGATACTCGATGAATATACCGGATTTAGTTTTGCTAATATACATCTCATCACCTACAATAATTGGCGTATAGGCATTAATACAGGGGGGGCAGTAATTCCAATTATTCTCAGTATTTATCTATACATAAAAAATAAACTGGAGATGAAAAAGGCATTAGCAGGGATAATGATCGTGGCTGTAATCACCTACTTCGTAACATTTCCAGATCCTCAGAAAGGCATCGTTTCAAGATTTCCGTTTTGGCTTCTTCCTGTATTTTTTGCAAGCCTTGCATCAATCATTTTATTATGGCACGACAAACGTAAAGCAGCACCGTTTGCATATATCTCTGGAACAATAGGAGTTCTTATAGGAGCTGACGTTTTTCAGTTATTCTCATTACTGCAATCGGAACTCCCGTCAGCAAAAAATGCCATTATCGGAGGGACAGATATTTTTGATATGGTATTTATCACTGGAATATTGGCTGTAATTGTCGATGGCCTGTTGATATATCAGGAGAAACTAAAGGTGAAAACGTAAAGAAAAAAGGAATTTTGACGCCATGTTTTAAAGATAGCAGAACTGTAGCAAAATATTTATCTAAAATCCCTATTATCTTTCGAAATACTTAATAAATAGCGCATATCTTACCTGGATGGTTTTTAAAATAAATAGAGGCTTAAAATGGTTGGCGAATCTACCGAAGATCTGATACAGAAAAGAGATGAACTTCAAGAAAAAGCAAATGAATTGAAGAAGAAAAGAGATCGTCTTCATGAAAAATCGAAGGAAATGGCAAAAGAACGAGATGACATAAACGCAAGAGTAAGACAAATGAGAAACCAAATTGGTGAACACAAAAGAAAAAGAGATGAATATAACGAAAGAGTGAAACATGCAAAGGAACAAAGAAACGAACTAATCACAAATCATCTCAATCTAAAAAAGAAAATCAAAGAATACGAACGAGAGCGGTTTTCAACTTCAGGCGTGAATCTAAACCAAATGAAACAAAGCCTTAGAAAATTAGAAAATGAACAGATGACTCAACCCATGTCTGCTCAGAAAGAGAAAAAATTAATTGAAATAATTAAAGGAATTCATCTCAAAATTAAAGAGCAAGAAGAATCGTTAAATAAAAACCCGGAACTTAAAAAAGCAGTGGAAGAAGAAAAAATATTAAAACAAAAAGCAGAAAAACAACATGATCTTGTAGAAAAAATGGCGAAAAAAGCACAAGAGGAACATCAAGCTATGATTGAGATACTGACTCAACTTGACAATTCTGTAAAAAAAACAACTGCAATACAGGAGAAAATTGTGCTGACAAAAAT
>JAUWCF010000117.1 GCA_030609445.1 Thermoplasmatota archaeon
TAAAGAAACAACTCAAAGGCAACGAGCTTGGTGGCAAAACACTTGGTCTTGTTGGTTGTGGCAATATTGGAAGACTAACAGGTAAATTTGCCCAAGCATTTGGCATGAATGTCATTGGTTATGATCCATTCATTTCAAAAGGGGATCTGAAAAAAGACGAAATTGAAAAGATAGATGAGCTTGCGGAATTGATGGGAAAGACAGATTTTATCTCGCTTCATCTTCCACATATACCAAAAACACACCATATTGTGAATAAGCAAATGATATCAAAAATGAAGCCCACTGCTTGTATTATCAATTGCTCTCGAGGGGGGACCGTGGATGAAAAAGCGCTTTATACTGCATTGAAAAACGGGAAGATTGCAGGTGCAGGACTTGATGTATATGAACAAGAACCACCAAAGGATAGTCCTTTACTACAACTTGATAATATAATGTTAACGCCGCATATCGGTGCAAATACAAAAGAAGGGCAGATTAGGGCAGGTACTGTGTGTGCAGAGCAGATTCTAAAAGTGCTAGATGGTAAGGAACCTGATTTCTGTGTCAATAAACATTTAATGTAAATACATTGTGACGAAAAATCGAGTATTTAAGGAAATTGTTTGATTTACTGTCAACAATTATCAATAATTAGCTAGCTTTATGCAATTTTTTTTCATTTTCTGTCCCGTTCAATGTCTATTTATAGGAAAATTATAATTACCGCAATTGTTTTTCCTATGACCATGAATAATTTAAACGGCATCATTGAAAAGATTGATAAGCACATCAATGAAAAGGATCAAATCAGAGAGCAGGCATTAAAGTCTTCAAGAGATATTATTATTCGATGTAGAAAAGCAATTCAATGTCTTCATAATGATAAAATCAAAGAAGCAGAAAACTTCATTAAACAGTCTTCTGCAAAGCTTGCGAATCTGTATGAGTTAACCAAGCCTCATCCTGATTTATTTCACGCTGGTTTTGTTGAAAATGCTGCCCAAGAATTTGTTGAGGCTCACTGTCTACATAACATAATGGATGGTGAGGATTTACCAGATCCAGATTCAATACAGACCACGTATAGTTCCTATTTACTTGGTCTTTGTGATGTTGTCGGAGAGCTTCGTAGAGGTGCACTTGATTTTATACTGGAAGGGGAGCCAGAAAAAGCAAATGAGTATCTCAAATATATGGATGATATTTATGGTGCTATCATGAGTTTTGATTACCCTTCTGCACTCGTTCCAATAAAAAGAAAACAGGATATGGTACGTGGTCTTATTGAGAAGACAAGAGGTGAACTTGCTGTTGCAAGCTGTGGACGGAGAATAGAAGAGAGAACTAGTGAGTTTCGTGGACTGCTTGATAAGATCAATGGGGAGAAAAAGACAAAGAAAAAGAAGAAAGAATCTGTTGATATTGATGTTGATAAAGTCTGGTAGTTTTTTTCTGATATCAAGATACTTTTTTTAATAAATAATTTTGAGGAAGGTATAAGTAATAAAGACTCTTTTTATTCGTAATGATTGTATGTGTTTTGCAGCGTTGAAAAAGTATTTTAAAGGGAAGCAGACACAAAAAAATGGAAAAGTTCAAAGTGGAGAGATGGAAAAGGCGATAGCGAGAAGTAAAGATATTTCTGAAGCATATCTGCAGGGTGGAAAAGCAGTAGGAGATATCGTTAAATCAAAAAAGAAAAAGTAGGATTTTAGAGAGGTAAGTAATATGGTTAGCTGTTCAAATGAGGTAGTAAGCCGCCGAAGAGATTTGAACCCTTGACCTGCTGATTACGAATCAGCCGCTCCACCAGCTAAGCTACGGCGGCAATTGAAGGCTTGAATATGCTTTTGTAATAAAAAAGTACCCTTCTTTTATCGCAACATCTTTTTAGGTAAAGTTTGTTATGAGGGTTGAATGATTTGCGGAGCGGATGAAGCGGGGAAGGGGCCGGTTTTTGGTCCATTAGTAATTGCAGGAGTATTATTTGAAGATGATTCAGAACTGATAAAACTTAATGTTCGTGATTCAAAAAAAATAACGCCAAAAAGACGAACGGTTCTTGCTGATATAATCAAAAAAATTGCTATAAACTATGAAGTTTTGATTATTTCTGCTTCTGATATTGACGATATGCGAAAGATTATGACGCTTAATGAAATTGAGGTGAATGCTTTCAGTAAAGTTATTGGTAAGCTAAAGCCAGATATTTGTTATGTTGATGCAGCTGATGTTAATGAAAAACGTTTCGCTAAAAATATTTTATCGAACATGTCTTTTTATCCAAAGATTATTTCAAAACATAAAGCAGATGACACATATCCTGTTGTGGGTGCTGCTTCGATCCTTGCGAAGACCACAAGAGATGAAGTCGTTCGTAAAATCGCAGATGATCTTGAAAAAAAGTTGAATCTTCCTCTTGGAAGTGGTTATCCCGCAGATCCAATCACAAAAAAGTTTCTTAAAACGTGGGTTGAAACATATGGAAAATTACCGCCGCATGTTCGTCATTCGTGGAAGACGGCTCAAAAGCTTATGAAAGATAGCGCAATGAGAACACTTGATGATTATTGAACGTATTAACTTATTGCTTAATTATATATGGCTATATACATATACATTTAGACATCATGATTTATATATATTTTTGTACACTATTATCAATATATTTACTCCTAGAGATGTCATATGTTTGATTCGTGGATAGTAATTTCAATTTTTCATATATAGAAACATATATCTTTATAAATCTATTATCAGCTATAGAAATATACGAATCACTAAGATTTTTAAAATAAAAAGAGAATGATGGGAGATGTTATAGGTATCCTTTTTACTGATTGTTTTCTTGGAACTCTTTTAGAAAGTCAACAAGTGTTTGTACTCCATCAGTTGGCATGGCATTGTAAATAGATGCCCTCATGCCGCCAATGGATCTATGTCCCTTAAGACCAACCAGACCTTTTTCAAGTCCTTCAGCGACACATTTTGCTTCAAGTTCCGGAGTCGGTAGGTTAAAGGTTACATTCATCAGTGATCTGGAATCCTGTTTTGCATGTCCTTTGTAAAACCCTCCAGAGTTATCGATGAGGTCGTAAAGTATCTTAGCCTTTCTCCTGTTGATCTTTTCAATAGCAGAAACACCACCGAGTCCCTTGAGATACTCTAAGGATAGTTTGCACATATAAATTGCCCAGCAAGGCCCTGTATTGAAAAGAGAGTCTTTCTCTGCATGGGTAATCCATTTTTGCATTGTTGGTGTATTGTCAGGAACTCTTTTCAGAAGGTCCTCTCGAACGATAACAAGAGTAACTCCAGCAGGTCCAATATTTTTTTGAGCGCCTGCATAGATCACTCCAAATTTTTTCGGATCGATTACTTTATCAAAAATATGGGAAGACATATCACAAACAAGTGGTACATTATCTGACACCTCTGGCCATTTGTGATATTCGGTTCCGTATATTGTGTTGTTTCCTGTTATATGGGCAAACGCTGCATCTCCACTGAAATTAATCTCTTCTGGAATGTAGGAGAATGTTTTATCTTCGGAGCTGGCAACAACCTTAACATCGCCATAGAATTTTCCCTCTTTGATAGCTTTTTTAGACCATACGCCAGTGTTTACATACTCCATTGTTTTACCGTCTTTCTGAAGGTTTACTGGGACCATATAAAACTGTGAGGAGGCACCGCCCTGAAGCCATAAGACTTTGTATTCCTCTGGAAGTCCCATAAGTTCTCTAACTAGATTTGAAGCGTTTGTATGCATCTCAGCATATTCTTTGGATCGATGGGAAATCTCCATAAGTGACATTCCTGTTCCTTTGAAGTTTAAAAGTTCTTTTTGCGCCTGTTCCAATGCCGGAGGCGGGAGGGTTGCAGGACCTGCATAAAAATTATAAACACGTTTTGTCACAATAATCACCATTTTTGTAGCGGTGTATCATCAAAAAGGATTTAAAGAATTCGGAGAATGTAAAATAACCAACAGGTATGTCATAAAGATTCTTCTTATTCAGTCGCATTTATGCGTGTTGTAAAAAAATATAAGCTAAATTGGATACTGGTCAGTCATCTGAAGCTCAGGCCTTTCTACCAGATAGGCTTTAATATATATCAAA
>JAUWCF010000121.1 GCA_030609445.1 Thermoplasmatota archaeon
TTAAATACATTGGAGCACCTCGGTATCTCATTACTATTAAAGCACCTGATTATAAGATAGCAGAGGAACAGATGAAAAAGGCAGTGGAGAAAACAACTGCGTACATTAACAACTGGAATGGCGAATGTGAATTCAAGCGTGAAATTGAAGAATAATGTCACAAATATTGTATTGTACGAAATGTAATAACTATACGCTTGATAAAATATGTAGCAAATGTAAGGAAAATACGATAGTGAAAAAACCTGCACGTTTTTCTCCTCAGGATCATTATGGCAAATATAGAAGAAAGCTTAAAAAAATAGAGAAGAAAGGATGAAGAATGGAAGTAGTAACCGTAAAATATGTTGAGAAGAAACCGAAGCTTAACAACCCTATTTTTATCGAGGGACTCCCAGGTATCGGAAACGTTGGGAAACTTGCTGTAGAGCATTTAATAGAAATGACGAAAGCAAAAAAATTTGCAGAAATATATAGTAAAGATTTCCCTCCGCAAGTTTTTATAAATCCTGATGGTACAATCAAACTTGTAAATAACGAATTTTATTATTTCAAAGCAAAGACAAAAAATCAAAAAGATCTTATCCTTCTAACAGGAGATTATCAGGGGTTATCTTCACAAGGTCAATATGAGCTGGTGGAATCAATATTAGATGTTGTGGGGGATTTGGGAGTTAAACAAATGTATACCCTTGGTGGATATGGCCTTGGTTATGAAATTAAACATCCTAAGGTTTTATTTGCAACCACTGATAAGCATCTGGTAAAAGATCTGAAAAAATATGGAGCAATATTTAAGAAAAACGAGCCTGGTGGCGGCATCATCGGTGCCAGTGGTCTACTATTAGGTCTTGGTAAGCTACGAGGTTTTGAAGGAGCCTGTTTCATGGGCGAAACACCAGGGTATTTAGTTGATCCAAAAAGTGCAAAAGCAGTACTGAAAATTCTATCCAAGATAACTAATATTGATGTAAATCTTTCAAGACTTGAAGAGAAAGCAAAAGAGATTGAATACATTGCTCAGCAGCTTAGTGAAATGGAGAACATGTCAAAAGATAAACATGATGACTTGGGCTATATAGGATAACTTTGTTACTTATGCCTATCAAATGACAAGCAATGAAAAAATCTGAGGAAAACACTTTTCTAAAAATTCAAAGAGTAATCTAAGCAGTGGGAACTGATTGTACATAGGCATTTTTAAAGACAATGGTTCAGACCAATCACTTTCAGCTCTGTGTTCATCTCGAGCTTTTACTTTTACTTGATATATCCCAATTTTTGACCATTCGCGCGATACGTTTACTTCTTCACCTGAATCATATGGACCAAGCCATTCGCTGAAAGTTCCATCGCCAAAATCCCATTTATAGTATAACCTATCATTATCTACATCAGTAGTGGATGAGGTAAAAACATATACCTCTCCAACGCTACCTCTTGTTTCACCAGAGGGTCTTGCTGGTTTATTTGGATCGTTATTTTCAGAAGTATAAAAAGTAAGGGTTGGGTCGCCAAACAGGTTAGTCTGATAATAACACCATCTCATACACCCTCTATTGATACGGTTAAGATTATCTTCTTTGGAATCATGATTGGCTTTGCCGATCTCAGGGATACGCTCCCCAAATACAGCATCCCAAAACTGCCTGTGAAAATGTTGAGACGGGCCATCAGTACTTCCTTTAACACCCCATCCATATCGAGCATTCATGATGACGGCGAATGCAGCATTATCTGTTTTTACAGTGAAATACTCTGCAATACAATCATCATTATCAAATCCTCCTGCCATGCAGCCCTGAGAGTATACAAAGCAGGGGTCTGAATTAGAAAGAGAAGAAACATCACTATTACCCATTTTCATATTATATGAATAGCCAGAATGCCCAAGATGATTTATAATTCGAGCGCCAGTATTTATCCGACTTACTATTTCTGATTTTGGCCAATTATTACCCGGCCAATCTTGATCATACAATGTGTCAATAGTATATTCAGTGGAGGGGATTCCAACTGTAGTATAGTGGGCATTTGATCCATTGATCATCTCATCCATATAGTCACCACCCCAGGTATCTGGATCAGCCCATAGAAATTCACCAACCATCAATACGTTACCATCAGAATAACCGCCAGAATTAATATAAGATGTCGTTTTGTCAACGAAATTATCAACCTCGGTAGTACTGCCAACGCATGCCCTTCCAAGATATACTTCTGCAATGAGGTCTACATCATTGCCATTCTCACCATCATCTGGTTCACCCCACTGGTCATCCCCATCATAATTATAAGTGCCATCCAAACATGCATAATAAAGATCAGACGGCATAAAGGTTGTATATCCTCCGTTCCATGCTTGGACCCAAAGATCCTTTGCAGGAACAATATCATTATCTCCGCCGATAAGAACATACTCGATTCCACTATTTGTATACTCTTCTTTTATAAAATCTCTGATATCCTCAGGTGTGACACTATCGGAGAATACGGAGATGTCTCTCAACGTTTTTATCTCTGTTGAGATACCTTGTGCATCATGTACATTTTTCAGAGGTGTAAAATGATCCTTCAAATCTTCAGTGGTTAATATAAGAAGATTATAGTTACCGGAAAAAACAGGAATGGTTGTTTTCTCAGTGTATGAATTCATCGTTAGAGGGTTATCAACCTTACTTACTAACTCAAAGGAATCCATTTCTAAATTTCGGAACAATGGATTTATCTCTCCATTTTTTTCTGTTTTTACGATGACGGTCATATCCCTAAAGTAATAGAGATCACCAGAAGCAGGCATGTATTGAACGGGGTATAGCGTTAAAACAAGGATTTCATATCCTCTAAAAACATAAGTTCCAATTTCAGTAAATAATGATTCTGGAAATGCTTCTTCAGATGCATATATTAATTCATCCTGAACAGGTTTAGAAAGCGAATTTGTTTCTGACAATTTTAGAGGCATCCTGCTTGGTATAATGTTGAAATTGGAGCCTAAAAACACCTTTTCACCAGGGATAATGTTAATGTCTGTAATTTCTGTACCTTGAGGCAGAAGTAATTTTACTCCAACAGCAGGTAAATCTGGTTCTCCAGGGTCACTGCTTCCAGAGGCATCAGATATAATTATTTGGTCATAAACAGTATCTTCTATTGTCACGTGATTTATTTGAGGCTTTTCAAATGAATACGTCTGTATGATTTTATTGTCATCGCTTCCACTTTCTGCAGCTACAAGAGAAGATGCTGTTGTTAACAAGAGAACAATAGTAACAATAAATGCTTTAACATGTAAAATATTTTTTTTACTATGTATCTTCATATATTTCCCCTTATTTTTTGATTAACACTTTGGACTGAACCCCTGTTAGTATAAGAAATTATCTGTTACTCAATATATTGTAGTGTTAAATATATAAGCTTATCGATAAATTATCAAGCACATCAATTACAAAAACCCTTAAAAGACAATACCAATTCCCACATTATATGACATATCCTTTAGACAAATGCAAGAAAAAAATATCGTCAGAAATAAAAAAAGCTATACCCAAATATAGAGGCGAAGTTAAATTAGAAATACCTCCAGAAGACATGGGAGATTTTGCATTCCCCTGTTTTCCGTTAGCAACCATTATAAAAAAATCACCAAAAGTCATAGCAGACGACATAGCAGCAACAATACAAAAAAACAAATGGATAACAAAAATAGAGACTAAAGGAGGATATGTAAATTTCTATGTAGACAAAAATTACCTTATCTCTGAGACACTAAACTTGATTTTTGAGATGAAAGAAAAATATGGACACTTACAAAAAAAGAATGAAAAAATAATCATAGAACATACATCATCCAACCCCAACGGTCCGTTACATGTAGGAAGAGCAAGAAACCCCATTATAGGAGACACTCTTGTACGGATATTTAAAGCATCAGGATACAGCATAGAATC
>JAUWCF010000051.1 GCA_030609445.1 Thermoplasmatota archaeon
GATCATCCTCAGGAATCCCTGCCTCAATTTTACCGACAAGATCAGCACCAACATCCGCAGATTTTGTATAAATCCCACCGCCGACACGAGCAAAAAGTGCTATTGACGAAGCACCAAATCCAAAACCAAATAAGATGTTTGTGGTCATAACGGTTTTTTCGATTTGATCAACAAGAATTATATTATTAAAAAGAATATATAGTCCAAATACTCCAAGAACGCCAAGACCAACAACGCACATTCCCATAACCGCACCGCTTGAAAATGCAATAGAAAGCCCCTTGCTCAAACTCTTTTTTGCCCCTTCTGCAGTACGAGCATTTGCCATTGTGGCCACACGCATTCCTATATTCCCCGAAACTGCAGAAAAAATAGCGCCAACAACAAAAGAAAACGAAAGCCCCCAATGCATGTTACTGCCTTCAATAAATGAGGTTGCAAAGAGCAGTGTTGCAACAACGATTACAAAGACAATGAGCACTTTGTATTCACTTTTCAAAAACGCCATAGCACCTTCACGAATGGCACTGCTTAACTCTTGCATCTTTTCATTTCCAGCGCTTTGTTTTTTAACGGTAAAAAACAGGTATGTTGCAAAAAGCAAAGCAACAACTCCGCCTATAGGAACAATCAATGATATCATATCCATAATGTTATTTCCTCCTTTCAAAGCAATCGAAAAAGAGTATATAATTATTGTGAAACTATTCAAACCAAATATTTATGTACAGGTCATAACTACGGGATAGCAATTTATCAAGGATAATTATGTTTGTAATGAGGTGTCTCCAATGGAAGGGCAACAAACAATGATGGAAACAAAAAATATAACGAAAAATAATATGAAAAGTATAGATGGAAATACCGCAGCTGCTCATATTGGCTATGCATTTAGCGATGTTGCGGCAATATATCCAATAACGCCGTCTTCTTCAATGGGTGAAGTAGCTGATAAATGGGCTGCATATGGACGGAAAAATATTTTTGGTCAAGTCCTAAAAGTTGCAGAGATGCAGTCGGAAGGTGGTGCTGCAGGTGCTGTGCATGGATGTCTCAGCGCTGGAGCTTGTGCCACAACATTTACTGCATCACAAGGTCTGCTTCTTATGATTCCAAATATGTATAAGATTGCAGGAGAACTGATGCCTACCGTATTTCATGTTTCAGCTCGTGCAGTTGCAGGTCAGGCCCTTTCAATTTTGGTGATCATCAAGATGTGATGGCAGCTCGACCAACAGGTTTCGCCATGATTGCTTCTAATTCAATTCAAGAAGTTATGGATTTAGCTCTTGTTGCTCATCTTTCAACGATACATGCGAGTATCCCATTCTTGCATTTCTTTGATGGCTTTAGGACGTCTCATGAGATTCAAAAGATTGAAATAATTGATTATGAAGACATTAAAAAACTTGTAGATTGGGACGGGATAAAAAAACATAGAGAACGAGCGCTTAATCCTGAGCATCCGCATCTTCGAGGAACCGCGCAGAATCCAGATATTTACTTCCAGCTAAATGAAGCTGCTAATAAATACTACCAAGCAGTACCATCAATTGTTGAAGAGGAAATGAAAAAAGTCAGCAGCCTAACCGGGAGAACGTATCACCTGTTTGACTACATGGGTGCTTCAGATGCCGAACATGTCATAGTAATGATGGGTTCAGGCTGTGAGGCTGCAGAAGAAGCAGTAAAGTATCTCAACAAACACGGTGAAAAAGTAGGTCTTCTAAAAGTTCGACTGTATCGACCGTTTTCCGCAGAGCATTTCCTACAGACTCTTCCATCATCAGTGAAAAAAATTGCTATTCTTGACCGGACAAAAGAAACTGCTGCTTTCGGAGAACCACTTTATCTTGATGTTTCAACAGTAATTTATGATTACCACAAAGATATTTCAGTTATCGGTGGCCGGTATGGTCTTGGCTCCAAAGATTTTACGCCAACCATGGCAAAAGCCGTGTTTGACAATTTAAAACTTGATCAGCCGAAAAAACGTTTCACCGTTGGAATTAATGATGATGTAACACATACATCACTCTCACTTGGCACACCTATTGATGCTTCTCCTGATGGTCTGGTACGATGTAAGTTATGGGGTATCGGTGGAGACGGAACAGTTGGTGCCAATAAAGATGCAATTAAAATCATTGGAGATAGCACCAATCAATATGTGCAGGGATATTTTGCGTATGATTCAAAAAAATCAGGTGGCGTTACAGTCTCTCATCTGAGGTTTGGAAAGTCACCAATTCAATCCACTTATCTCATTGATAAGGCAGATTATATCGCTTGTCATCAACCATCATATGTCGATAAATACAATCTTCTTGAAGGAATTAAGGACGGCGGAACGTTTGTTTTGAATTCAGCATGGTCATCAGATGAAATGGAGAAACATCTTCCTAACTCTTTGAAGAAGGCAATTGCTGAGAACCACCTGAAATTCTACAATATAGATGCTGTTAAAATTGCAGAAGGAGTGGGTCTTGGCGGTCGAATAAATATGGTGATGCAGACTGCATTTTTCAAGCTTTCAAATGTGATACCAATCGATGATGCAGTACGATACCTAAAAGAGGCAATTGAGAAGACATATGGGCGGAAAGGAAAAAACGTTGTTGAGATGAACTGGAAAGCAGTGGATGCTGCACTTGATAAAATCGAAGAAATCAAATATCCAGAATCATGGAAGAGTTTGCCAAAGGATCAAACAAAAACATTTGAGGAACCTGATTTTGTAAAAAACGTGATGAAACCCATGCTTGCTCAACAAGGAGATAAGCTTCCGGTCAGTGCCTTTAAACCTGCTGGAATTTTTCCAACCGGTACAACGAAATATGAGAAACGTGGAATAGCAATTAATATTCCTGAGTGGTTGATGGATAACTGTATTCAATGTAACCAATGCGCTTTTGTTTGCCCCCATGCAGCAATACGACCCGTGCTTCTTACTGATAAAGAGTTAAAAAATGCGCCCAGTGGTTTTGACGCCAAAAAAGCAGTCGGTAAAGACATGGAGGGTTTACACTTTCGAATCCAGCTCTATCCTGAGGATTGTGTTGGATGTGGTAACTGTGTTGATATCTGCCCGTCGAAAGAAAAAGCACTTGTCATGAAACCACTTGCTACTCAGATTGATAAACAAATTCCGTTACAACAATATGCAGAGACGATTCCTGCTCAATCCGGAGGTTTTGATAAATATACGGTGAAGGGATCTCAATTCCAAAAACCATTATTTGAATTCTCTGGTGCTTGTGCAGGATGTGGAGAAACACCGTATATGAAGCTTGTCACCCAGCTGTTTGGAAACCGGATGATTATTGCCAACGCGACAGGTTGTTCCTCTATATGGGGTGGATCTGCACCATCTATACCATTTACCGTTAATCATGAAGGACATGGTCCTGCGTGGGCAAACTCTCTTTTCGAAGATAACGCTGAATATGGTTTCGGTATGGTGCTTGCAACTCTTCAACGCAGAGCAAAGCTAGCGGATCTTATCGGAGAGGCAGAAAAAGAGGCTTCTGGTGAGCTTAAAGATGCATTTTCCGGTTGGCTAAAAAATATGCATGATGCTGAGAAGTCAAAAGAATACGGTGATAAGATAAAATCGCTTCTTAAAGACAGCCATGATGGTTTTCTCCTTGGTGAGATATGGCAGGCAAAGGATATGCTTACCAAAAAATCTATCTGGTCAGTTGGTGGAGACGGCTGGGCATATGACATTGATTACGGCGGTCTTGATCATGTGTTTGCAATGGGTGAAGACATCAATATTTTAGTGTTTGACACTGAAGTATATTCTAATACTGGTGGACAGTCTTCAAAAGCAACACCAATTGGCTCCATTGCCAAGTTTGCAGAATCTGGTAAAAAGACAAAAAAGAAAGATCTTGGTCTTATGGCAATGAGCTATGGATATGTCTATGTCACATCGGTTTCGATGGGTGCAAACAAAAACCATCTTGTTAAAGCATTAAAAGAAGCAGAATCCTATCCGGGTCCATCGCTAATTATTGCATATTCTCCCTGTATTAATCATGGATTAAAAGCAGGGATGGGTAAATCCCAAGAAGAAGAAAAACTTGCTGTTGAATCAGGATACTGGCCGCTCTATCGGTATGATCCACGACTGGCCGAAGAAGGAAAAAATCCGTTTCAGCTTGACTATAAAGAACCTGATGGAACAATACATGATTTTATTATGAGGGAAGTTCGATATGCAGCGCTTACCAAGACGTTTCCGGATGAAGCAAAGAAGCTTCATAAGCAACTAGAAGATGGTGTTGTTACAAAATATAAAACCTATAAAGCGATGTCTGAAAAATAATACTTAGATTGAATAAACCAAAAGCCTAATCATCTCTTTTTCTATTCTTTTTATTGGTGAGCTTTAATTGTTAAAAAGAGCGAGAGATGTGGCAGAGACTATTCGTAAATCAAGAGATGTTCATATTGTGACTCATATCGACGCAGATGGTATATCTGCTGGGGCAATTGCAGCTAAAACACTAAAACGACTTGGGAAAGAGTATTCGTTAGAATGTGTTAAACAGCTTGATGAGATGGTTCTGAAGCGACTTTTAGATGAAAACCATGGTCTTGTTTGGTTTACTGATCTGGGAAGTGGTGTCAGTACTAGTTATCCAGAAATCAACAAAGTAATTACTGATCATCATATGTGTCCGAATGATTCAGATTTTTCTTTTCATCTTAACCCTCATCTTTTTGGTCGTGATGGTTCGTATGATATGAGTGGTGCGGGTGCAACATATCTTGTCGCAAAAGCAATGGATAAAAAAAACGTGGATTTATCGGCACTTGCAATTGTAGGTGCCTGTGGTGATTTGCAGGATAAAAAATTCTGCAAACTCTCGGGGACAAACCGTGAGATACTTAAAGATGGGGAGAAAGCAGGTGTTCTTCTGGGGAGAATGGATATTCGTTATTTCGGTCGGGAGACACGGCCTATTGCTAAATTATTGCAGTATTCAAATGATCCTTTTATCCCCGGGTTGAGTAGGAGAGAGGATGCTTGTATTTCTTTTCTGCAGGATTGCGGTATTCGTTTAAAGGATGATGATTACTGGCGGAAATGGATTGATCTTGAAAAAAAAGAGCGGCAGAAAATTATATCTGCCATTGCGCAAATCCTTCTAACAAAAGGTTTTGGATATAACATAGCAGAAAGACTCGTTGGTGAAATATATATCCTCAAAAATGAGGAACAAGGAACAGAACTGCATGACGCTAAAGAGTTTGCAACACTTTTGAACTCAACCGCGCGATACGGTCAACATGAGGTAGGACTCAATGTCTGCTTAGGTGATAGAGATGAGTGGTTGAAAAAAGCAAGAAATCTCTTGAGAGGACATCGAGCAAATCTTGTAGAAGGTTTGCAGTTTGCAAAAGAAGAAGAAATTCAGAAACGAACGTTTTTACAGTTCTTTCATGCAAAAGATGGTATACGTGACACGATCATAGGGATTGTTACCAATATGCTGTTGAGTTCAGAGGATGTTGATAATAGCCTTCCACTCATGGGTTTTGCCTATACTGAGAATGGTGATGTTAAGGTATCTGCACGGGCAACGCAGGTATTAATCGATAAAGGTCTTAATTTGTCATCGGCGTTGAAACAAGCGGCAAAAGAACTTGGCGGTGCAGGTGGTGGACATGACATTGCTGCTGGTGCAACGATTCCAAAAGGAAAAGAAGAAGAGTTTATAAAGTTGGTAGAAAAAGAGATAAAAAATCAACTTGTTTTATAAACCTCAACTATTTCCACTTCGAAGTATAATGTTTTTCCAGCAAGTCCTCCAGTGCTTAAATTTATTGAAGGATCAACACTTCTTAAATAAGATAAAAGAGCCGCTTCGAGATATTCACCTGGAAATGAATAAGTGATTTCGACGGTTTCATTTCTTTGAATGGTTAATTGTCTATTAAATTCTCGACTTGTTCGATTTTCTACGGATGATCCATCGTCAAGATATGTAATAATTTTATCATCAGTTACAGTTTCTACGATATAGTAGAGACCATAGGGATTTTCTGCATCAAAAAACTGAATAGTTTCATTTATTGCAGGGGTTATTGTTACAACAAATGCTGTATCATTTATCGAAGCAATTGAACTTGCATTTATAGGATAAGTAATCTGATAACTTTCTACTAAATTTGTATCGACCCAGGTAAGGTTTTCATATTTGTCCTCAGTTGGTGTTGTATATTTCCAAGCAAGGGTTTCATTTATTTTTGTTACAACAGTAGCATCTGTCCAATGTGGAATATTTGATGCATCAACATAGGTATCAATTATCTCTCCTATATAATGGGATTCATCTCGTACTAAATAAATTGTGGTTATATCTACTCCAGGGAAATATCCTGCCATTTCAGCGGGCATGGGCATATTTTCATTGATTTCAAGAACTTTTAGTGATACATCTCCTCCGCCAAGAGCTGAAAGATCAATAACATCTCCAACTATTGGAGTAACACCATATGCTTTCTCTGGAGGTATTGGACCAATTGTTGCTGTTTCACCTTCTTTTAACCCGATAAGTCCTTCCATGAAACCTTCGATTAAGCCTGATGAATATTGTGGATATTCTGTAGGTGGTGTTTCACTTTGATTCATTGTGATAAATATCTTTAGAGGTGTTCCGCCTGTTTTGTTTTCTGGATAAGTATAGGACGACTCAAAAACGTTACCGTTGACAAGCGTTCCAATATAATTGACGTCTGCACAGTCTCCAATTTCAATCGTTTTTTCTTCTGGAAATAGGTTGTCAAGAATATCTTCGCCATATGTAGCGGCTAAGAATATAGATAATGCTCCGATAAT
>JAUWCF010000206.1 GCA_030609445.1 Thermoplasmatota archaeon
CGGAATAACGAATGTGATGAGGTATCAACGTCACACCCGGGCGTTTACCTACTCCAAGCTTATTCTGTTTCTACACCAAACTGGTGGGAGGCGTGACTACAATGGAAGAAGATAATATAGAAACCGAGATGAAGGGACCTAAAGTAAGTTTTATGGATAGATTAAATCAGGCATCCACTGAAATCGATTCAGTCAAATGTTCCTTCTCAAAAGGCATGGATGACCTTGCAAAAATCCAAGGTATGCTAAGTCAGGAGGGTGTAGATAATATTAGTACTATGATACAAGATTTTGAAGGCCGTCTTTCAGAATCTGAGCGAAGGCGAAATGAGGCAACAGAGGGTGCTCAAAGATACAGTGAAGAACTCGAAAAAGAAAAAGAACGACTGGTGAAACTCTGGGATGCATATAAAAACCAAGAGGAAGAGCTGGCAAACCAAGAGAAAAAGACAACAGAGTTAGAAGATAAACTTAGAGAGATTGGGGAATCCAGAGGGCAGTTTGAAGAGGATGCAAATGCAAGAATTGCAACACTTACTCAGAGATTGGAAGAAAGAGAACAAGACCTGCAACAGTTAGAAGAATTACGACAAAATGTAACGGAATTTGATAGTATAAAAGGTCAGCTCGAAGGAGAAATGGATTCATTCAAAGCTGATATAAGTGCTAAAGAAGAGACAATAAATCTTTTGAATGCAAAAATCGATGAGTTAAAAAAGTTTGAAGAATCCGCAGAGTTTGAAACAAAATTTGAAGAGATATCTGTCGAGTTCGAAAGGGAAAAAGAGCGGCTTGCAAAACTCTTCATACTCTACGAGGAAACTGAGGCTGAAAATAGAAAACTCAATAAGGAAGTAAGAGAGTGGAAGAACTGGTTTGACTCCAATGAGGCAGTCTTTACTAATTTGTTCAGTTCAATGGATCGATTAAAGAAAAACACACAGACTGAACCTACACACGTAGAAAACGAATCAGTTAATCCTGAAATGTCTGAGATGCAGCCAGAAAAGAAAAAAAAGAAAGGACGACTTCGACTACGACGATAAAAACAAACCAACTTTTTCTTTTTTTTATTCTATTCTTATTTTACTCATACCACTTTCTTCTTCAAAAACTGTCATTGAATTTTCCATGAAGTTTTTAACTTCTTCAATATGAGTGATAAGAAAGATCTGTCTGAATTTTGAAGAAAAACTGTTTAACGCTCGTATAATGTTTTGTTTTCTAATACTATCTTGAGATCCAAAGATTTCATCAAGAATTATGAAGTTAAACATGCTTCCTGCTCTTTGCGTGATTACTTCTGAAATTGCAAGTCGTACGCAGAGGTTTGCAAGATCTTCTTCTCCCCCTGAAAACCGTTCAATAGTATACGGAGATCCATTGTCATATACAATAAGATTATAGTTTTCATCAAGCTCAATTTCAGAGTATTTCCCATCCGTAAGATTATCAAAAAGCTCCGATGCATAAAGAGAAAGCGCGGGTCGTATTTGAGAAATGACATGGATTCTAAAAGAAGCCATAATCTCGTTGAGCATCTTTAGATGCTGCAGTTCTTTTTTCTCTCCCTTCATTTTCTTCATAAGTTTTTTTTGTTCTTCTATGTTTTGTTGTAGATTTTTTATCTGTTGAAGAACAAGATTTTTTTCTCCCTCTCTTCGCTCTTGATTTATTTTTAGTTTCTCCAGCTTACCCCTTATTTCATTTAATGATGTAAGTGATGATTGATACTTCTTATATGACTCTTCAACTGTGTTTTTTATTGATGCATACTTTTTTTCATCAAAATCAATCTTGCTGATTTTTTCAAACTCTTTTGTTTTGTCTTCTAA
>JAUWCF010000132.1 GCA_030609445.1 Thermoplasmatota archaeon
CTGAGTACTGGAGAAAAACAACGCGTTGCATTATCATCTGTACTTGCTGCAAATCCACAACTTCTCATACTTGATGAGCCAACACGAGGTCTTGACTATGAACTGAAAAAAACACTTATGCATCATCTAAAAACATACCAGCAAAATGGAGGAACAATTCTTCTGATAACTCATGATATCGAACTTATTGCCGAGTTCGGAGAGCGAGTGCTTCTCATAAGTGAAGGAAACATAGTAGCAGATGGCACAAAACATGACGTCCTCTCAAACTCTCTACATTTCTCACCTCAAATCAATAGACTCATCCAGCCATTCACCAAATATGGACTAGCTTCTGACATACTAACTGTCGATGAAATAATGCAGGGCATACAATGAAAAAAACTCATAGTATCCTCCTGTTTGCAGTACTTGCCATCTCTGTTATTTTCATAGTTTTAGGGATAAATCAATCCTACGATGTGTGGGGAATAGTTACTCTTGTTATGATGATTGCAACAATGGGAATTATGTATTTCCAGTTTGAGAAAGGAAAAATCACGTCAAAAGAAATTTCACTAATAGCTATTCTCAGTGGGTTTTCATCGGTTTCACGAATACCTTTTGCAGCGATACCAAGTATTCAGCCATGCACCTATATCATCATATGCACTGGATATGTCTTCGGGCCAGTTGCTGGTTTTATGGTTGGTGCCACAACAGCACTAATTTCAAACATGTTTCTCGGGCAAGGACCTTGGACTATTTTTCAGATGTTTGCATGGGGACTTGTTGGAGCTACAGCATCAGTTTTACAAAAACTACACGTTAAACGATTTGGGATTATTGTCTTTGGAGTAGTGTGGGGGTATCTTTTCGGGTGGATCATGAATCTCTGGTACTGGCTCTTATACATTTATCCTCATACATTACAGACACTTGGATTTGTCATGTTAAGTAGCGTATGGTTTGATACTCTTCACGCCATCGGCAACGCAATATTTCTCCTAATCCTCGGAGAAAAAACAATCATAATACTTAAAAGATACAAAAACCGGTTCCATATTGAATACACAAATACAAAACAAAAACCAGCAGTTATACAACAAAGCCATCAAGCTTCTGACATTGCGCAATAATCTTATCTCTGATTTTCACATTACACGCCACATCTACACGAGTAACTTCACCATATGTTACATTGATGATGCGTGTTTTTTGATACAGCTGAGATATAAATGCTTGGGATTCTTCATTCATAGGTAATTGCAACGTCATTTCTACTATATTGGGCAGAGACATGTATATGTTTTCAAGCAACATCCCAATGTTGATCTCTTTGGTTACAGATATTGGAACACATAATCTGTTATTTAACAGATCCTTTTGAGAGAGATACTGTATAAGATCATCAATTGTTCCATCATCTATTAAATCAATCTTGTTTACAGCAATTACAATTGACGCAGTAACTCCAAGTTCAAGTAATTCATCAAGGGAAACCTGAAGTTTTTTCTCAACAAGTTCTTTTTCTTCACTCCCATCAACAATAAGAACCACAACATCAGCAACTTCAATTTCCTCAAGGGTAGAATGAAATGCGTCAATAATCCAAGAAGGCAGGTTTTCAATAAAACCAACGGTATCAGTGAGAAGAATAGGAACTGTCTTTCCTTTTGTCTTCTGTAAAATTCTTCGGGTGGTTGTCGAAAGCGTTGAAAAAAGCCTTCCTTCAACCTTCACATCCTCACCTGAAAGAAGATTAAGAAGACTGCTCTTTCCAGCATTTGTATATCCTACAAGTGATACAAGATAAAATCCACTTTTATATCTCGTTTTTCTATGAACCTCCCGATCATTTCTGACTTTTTTAAGATCAGATCGGATTTTTTTCATCTGTTTTTTAATCATTTCATAATAATCATCAACCTGATACTCTCCACCAGCCATAAGACCCGGATGTTCACCAGACCTTGCTCTATGAATGAGTTCACGGACAAATGGTCGTTCATAATGAAGTTGAGCAAGTTTTACCTGCAATCGTGCTTCTTTTCTTTCTGCGTGTTCTTCAAAAATTGCAAGAATAAGCCGTATACGATCATAAACATCAACTGAAAGTCTTTTTTCAAGGGCAAACCATTGAGAAGGTTTCAACTCACCATTAACAATTATAAGATCAACTGCTTCATCAGAACCATCTATGAACTCTTTTACTTCATCAAGCTTACCAGAACCAACATAAAAATTGACATCAGGGAGTTTCCTCTGTTGAATAAATTCTTTCACAACAACATAATCTAACGTTTCAGAAAGTTGGATTATCTCTGAAACATTATTGTCGAGTGACACAATAATTGCGTTTTTCTGTTGATTATTCATTTTTTCCGAAACCACTTAAGTGTACTATAAAACCGTTGAACCGCAGTGATGTTTCCTACAACTGCAAAATAGATTAACCCCCATTCCAGAACCGTTGTATTCCAAGGAAGCTGCAGCGAATAACGAAGAGCAATATGTTGCACTACTGGAAATATCATGAGAAGTACGAGTCTATCTGCACGTCCTAAAAGACCAGAATAATCTCGCTTATGACCTATCGCCTGTGATTGCGTCCCCATGTAACTAGTGAGAAGCATACCGATTACTGCAAGAAGACCTATACTTGGCCTACACCATGAACTAAGCGCGAGTCCACCTACCATAAAAACATCGGCATATCGATCAAGTGCATGGTCAAGAAAATCTCCACGAAGCGACGTTTTATTAGCAATTTTGGCAACCTTTCCATCCACTGCATCAAACAGTCCATTTAAAAAGACAAAAAGAGCAGCAAAAAAAAGATAATAATTCAACAACTCCATTTCAACTGAAGAAAAATAGAAAAATATACCAGACAGTACTGCAAATACGAGAGCAAGCCATGTAAGCACATCAGGATTAACATTTGAAAATCGTTTAGCAACAACAGATAACACAGGATCTACACTGTCTCTTTTCTTGTCAAGCACCATCTCTTATCTCCACTATTTTAGAAATCTTTAAAGATCTCTTCAGACCAATCAATCTTTCCTATATTATACTTTTTTATAGGTTTAAAGTTACTTTTAATGATTTCCACAATTGATTCACTAATAGATTCAATTGTTTTGTTGCTCGTATCAATTTCAAAAATACTATCCTCAGGAAAATATTCAACAGCTTCACAAAGAATAACATCAAGTGCTTCTGCCTCAATATTCTCTTTCACTTTCTCCTTGTTCCATCCTTTTTTTTCAAGACGTTTCTTTAGTTTTTCAGGATGACATCTGAGAAGAATAACTTTCTCTGCACTGTTTAAGAAATGTGCAGCATGCCCCTCGATAAAAACAAGATCCCCTGATGCATAATTCTTATAAACATATTCATTTAATTTCTTAATATCAAGAATTTTCGAGTTTCTTTTTTTGTCAATACCTGATATAAAACCATTTTTTATTGCAATCTCATTGAGGCTGATAACAGGATAGCCTTTTTTTTGTAAAAGATTCGAAACAGCAGTTTTTCCAGTCCCAGGTGTACCAGAGAGAGCAACAAGCATTCTATATCAACTTATGATAGTCATAT
>JAUWCF010000035.1 GCA_030609445.1 Thermoplasmatota archaeon
ACATAAAGGAAAAATTTGGGCTAAAAGTGAAATTGGCAAAGGAAGCAACTTTTTTATAAAACTACCTATTTAAATTTTAGCGGATTATGAAAGATGAAAAATGTCATTTCACCACTTGAGGTACTGTTTCCTTCTTGATCATATATCTTTGTTTCTAGGGCATGCTTCATAAATGCCTTCTCATTCCACTTCCACGAGAAAAGAGCATCTGTTAAGGTATCTTTTAATGTGCCGTCGACATAAAAATCAAAAGAATCTGCAATGGCATAAAAACATCCCTATTTATCACACAGAAGCGTGTAAATCACGAGTAGTTATCGCTCCCAGGGCATCTTTTTATCAAGATATTCTGTCCAAAGCATGCATAAATTCTCTTTAAAAAGATCACGACGTTCTAAAATAGTAAAACCTTCTTGAACAATCAAATCAATGTGTTTTCCAAGGCTTAGGTTTCTTATTTGTTCTTCTAGTAGCTTTTTAACATCTACGTATTCTCGCTTTATTTCCACATACAATCTGCCATCTTTTTCAAATGGTTTTTTGATTGTTCGAGGATTGTTTATCCATTTTTCAACGAAATTATCTGCATTTGTTTTCAAGTCAACAGGTGGACCCATATGAATCATCACTTCTGAAATTTTACTTTTTTTAGGATGAAGTACAATATAAACCGAGTCATTATTTATATGAAAGAACGAGTCCGCTATTGGAAACCCGTATTGTATACAAAGATCAACTATTGAACGCATTGCTTTACGAACCTGAGGATAAAGGTTTTCTGCAATGATTTCAGGTTTTTTAATTTTTAATCCAAAGAATTTTTTTTCACCTATTTCTTTTCCAATTTTATCAAGTGACCATGGTTTTATCTTGCTTGGAAAGAAAAAAGTGATCCGTGGCTTTTTTATATATTTTATACATGCTTTTTTAAAAAAATCAAATTTTTCTTTTGAAAGCGCTGAAGAAACATTTCTATCACCATCAACAGGATCAATAAATATTAATGGCGTATCAAAACGAGGAAATGCTCCAGTATGCAAAGACAGCTGCTTGCCATAGCTCCAGTGTTGAGTATGCAAGAGCAGATTCTGAAATGAATCATATTTCAAAACAAGTAGTTCACACAGATATCCTGAAAAACCTTCAACTTCGGCTTCAGCACCATAACATCCGATACCGTTCAGAAGTTGTTTGAAAAGTCTCACTTCCTTTTTTTGTGATTCTAACAGATGCTCTTGTATGTATTGTGTGTGAAATGGTGTTCTATCAACTGCTGAGAGTTTCTGAGATACAGACTCTATCTTATAACACGGAACGATTTCGGTTTTATATCCCTTAAATTCTCCTCTAAGATATGGATGTTCTGCAAAACATTCCTCCCTTTTTGTTAGTACTTTTCTCCCGATAGAAAGCCCAATTCTTTCTAATTCACCTCTTGAAGTTGATGGCGGGAAACAAAGAAATAGATCGATATCAAGATTGTCTCTCAGATAGGTATCCTTTGCCGTCGAACCGACAAGTTCAATTACGATTGGAAAATCGATTTTCTGTGTATGTTTTTGAACGATTGTTTTCAGCTCTTCAATGGTAGTCTCCAGTCTAAGACGATCATTTTTATCAGGCACAATTTTTTCTAGAACTTTTTGTTCAACTTCTTCTGATCCTTTAATCATTTATTTCTCCGATATAAACTTCTTTTGCAGGTAGAAAACTCCAAAGGCAAGGAGAACACCACATATAACATCAGTTATCCAATGAATAGCTAAATAGATAACTGATAAAATAACTGACACTGCACAGAAATATGTAAAATATGCATATCTTTTATTTTTTGTAACTGACACTGATTTTGCAATGAGAAGAGTCATTGCGACATGAAGTGATGGTAAACAATTATTAAGAGTAGTTGCGGAGTAGAAAAAGCTTTCTACAGATGGAATAACTGTTTCAAGTGCAGATTCTGCACCATAAAACGTATAGACATTTGTTACTGGAAAGAAAAGATAAAATGGAAGAGCGATAACATAGATTAATAGTAATCCATAGGCCAATGTCTTTATAGCCTTTTTATCATCGGTGATTATAAAATATAATGGTGAAAACCAGAGAGTAAATGGATAGACGACAATATACATGAAAACAAAAAAATAGATAAGAGCAGGTATCCAATTCTGTGAGAACCAATAGACAACACCACCTTCGATCATCTGAATGTTGTTTGCAAAATCAACGCCTATTATGTTTGTAAAATATGAATCTAAAATGTTGACTTCAATAAGATGAACAGCTACAACACTAAAGATAATTATAAGATACCTAAAATGAGTAATGAATAGGTGATAATATTCGACAAACGTTGTTTTAAAAATCTTTTTAGGCATGAATAAGAACAGGCCTGTAACAAAAAGGATGAGATGAAAAAACCCTAAAACCAACAACCAGTATTGTAGCAAGTCCACCACCTCTTAGAAAGTAACATCTCTAATCGTTGTATAGATCGGTCCTGCTGAAGTAAGATCGCTTTTCTTTAACTTTATTGAGTTAATCTCTTGAATACTGAATTCTACATCAACATATTTTTCTATTGCCTTTAACAACTGCTGCTTATTTTTTGCTGTTTTTACACGCCCTATTGTGAGATGAGGAGAAAAACCTCTTTTTTCTTTTTTGAAACCAAGTTTTGACAGGGGTTCATCGATTGTATTTGCTATTGTTTCTATTACTTGTGCTTCTTTGATTTCAATCCAAACAACTCTGACATAGTTTTGGTTTGGAAAGACACCCGTTCCTTTAAGTTTTATTGTAAAAGGTTGTATTTTTTTAACAGCATCTTTCATAACTTGCTCAATTTCATCAATTAGATTTTCTTTGACATCTCCCATAAATTTAAGTGTAATATGAATGTTTTGCGGTTCAACAAGTTTTACATCAGCACCAGTTTTTTTGATTTCTTTTTCAAATTCCAATATATTTGGTGTGGCATTGATTTCTATTGCAATAAATCCTCTAAATGTTGACATAGTATCTCCAATATTTTTGTTAATTAATCATCTGTTACTTTAAATTTGTATTTGCAAAAAAGAAATCAATTTCTCTTTGATTTATTCGTCTAGATCAATATCGTATGTTTTTTGAGGGTTCTTTACATGGATATCAAAAGATTGGTTTTCATCCATTATTTCAGCATCGAGTAGTTTTTTTGTGAGTTTTGGAACCGTTTTTGGACCAAGTACAGCACCAGGACGCTTGAAATCATCTATGTAATCTGTTTCCATTAAAAAACGAGAACCTTTCTTAATTGCTGCAACAATATTTTTCCTGCTCGCAAGAACAGAAGGCATAAGACCAAAATTCTCGTCATTATTAATGAGTGGTGGTGCAAAATGTTTCACAATTTTATCTGCAGGAAGATCGACATCTCTACCCATCTCCATAAGTTCCTTACATTGTTCAGGCGTTGTACTTTCCGTATGTAAAATAACTGGACAACCAACGTCCTTGGCTTTTGCCATTCCATACTTAAGAATCTCATTAGAGTCGGTAACAGCTTGCGCATCAACTGGAAAATGTGGTCTTCCAATTTCTCCGATTCCAATGCATTTCTTCTCCCCACAAAGTGTTGCTGCTTCATCCATTCCTTTTTTCATAATTTTAATAGCAACGTCTCTTCCAAATCTCTCACTTAGTTTTAGATAATCAACAGGATATGGGCCAACGGTAACAAACACTCCAACATCAACTTTAGAACGGATCTCATCTGCCATTTTTAGTGTTTCAATATAACAAGATTTGTAACTCTTCTCCTGGATAACAATTGAGGGCATTGGATATTGACATAAGACAAAATGGGTACCTCCTGCCTTTTGAAATTCTTTAACTGCCTCTAAGAACAATCCATCTCGTCGTAAATGTTGATGATTATCAAAGATTATCAATGATCAAACCTCATCTAAGGATAGATCACCACTTATTAAAAATCATCTCCTTGAAGTTTCTTCCCGCCAACAATTTCTGAAACACTTCGTGCAAACATCCATCCGAAGTATCCCATAAAAAATGTGAAGAATCCACTGACACTATACACTATAATATTTCTTATTTGTTCATCTCCACCTTGCGCGATAAGAAACACGATGCTCACGGCAATGTATACAAAAATCAACACAAAAATCCATTTCAACATACGAAGAGTGATCTTCATTGTCGTGAAAGGAAGGTCTTCCAAATCAAGTTTTTTGTCCATCAGGTTTTTTGAAAAAGTTTTTCTGCGATGATTTTTCGATAGCACGGTCTTGTTGATGTTTTTTACTGTCACGTTTTTCCTCCTAGTAAAACAATGATCTGAGTGATCCCAAGAAGTGTAATGGATGAGGGATTTAAAAACTTGTTTTGCAGATAATAACGCACATAATAAGCACATCATAACTCAAAAGAATATGCAGATTCACATGCAGGTTGATATCCTGATGGTCTACGCATCTGCAATGATACTTATGACATCTCCATCATTTAAAATATGATCCGAACCAATAACTCGATGGGTTCGTGCATCAATAGCTCGTATAAAATGATCGCCAAGATCCGTGTGAACTTTATAGGCTAGATCTTTTGCAGTAGAACCTCGTGGAACTAGGTATGCATCTGGAAGGATTCTTCCTTCTTTATCAGTAAGATGATTATCATCCTCAACAGGGTACACAACGATAAGATCAAGCAGTTTCACTGCTTCGTCGATACATTTTTGGATGCCTGTGGAGCCATATTTGGCAAGCACATGACTTTTAATATATTCAAGTGCTTTTTTTTGTTTTTCCGAAACGTCATCTTTTTTTAGGATAGTAAAATCATTACTACCTGGAATGTATTTTATTATTTCTTTTTCTGACGCATTGGTTAAAGCAAGTTCGCTTTCAGCACTTGTTGGAATGACGATGTAGTCTTTCAGCATATCCATTTTAGCCATAAGGTTTTCTGGTGCTTTATCACTTTTATTAAACGCGATAATGATGGGTTTGCTCATAGCTCGTACATAGTCAGCAAGCTGTAACACTTCATTATCTGTCCAGCTTGATGGTTTAGAGCGATCAAGTTTTATCTTTCTAAGGGCACTGGCGATATGTTCTTCTTTGATACCAAGACCTGTTAATTGTACTTCAAGCATTCTTTCAATCTTTTTTCCCTCTAGTTCAGATTGTCGTGCGAGCCGCTCCCAACTTTTTTTAATGATTCCAAAAAGCCAATACGTGATTTCTTTTTCTAAAAACTTGACATCTTTTAAAGGATCATATGTTCCGATTCCACAAGGATTTCCTTCCTCATCAGTACTGCCAGATGCATCAATGATATGTATAAGGGCATGGGCTTGTCGCAGATCATCAAGAAATTTATTTCCAAGTCCTTTTCCTTTATGTGCATCGGGAACAAGTCCTGCAACATCAATTGCTTCAATGGGTACAAACCGTGTTCCATTACTGCATTTTGAGTTATGCGGCGTACAGGTGACTTTGAAATCTTTACAAGGGCATGGTTTTCGAATATACATGACTCCTCTGTTTGCTTCAATTGTGGTGAAAGGGTAGTTTGCAATCTCTGCATGTGCCTCAGTTGCGGCATTAAAAAAGGTGGATTTGCCAACGTTTGGCTTTCCAACTATGCCCAGTTGCATTCTCTTTTTACTCCAACATTTCTTTTACTTCATCAACAACATCTGCATCGTTTTCAAATCGTTTAACCTTTTCAGTTGCATTTTCTTTTGACGAATCAATAAATGATACGCCTTTTTTTGCTAAGAGAGTTCCTTGGACAGTTGCCGTTTTTGAAAGGATTATTTTATCTGCTGACACATTGCCAACGACATGTGTTTCTTCATTAATATTGACGATGCCGTTTGAAATGATGTTTCCATGTATTTTTACTTTTTTTCCACAAAAAACATCTGATGTTGCATTCAACGATCCGTACACATCTGATTTGTCATCAACGTAGATATTTCCTTTTATATCATAGTTTCCTAGAATCTTGCATTCTTTTCCAATATGGAGATTGTAATCTACTTTGGATTTTGAAAGTCCAATAATTGAGCTGTTTGGAATAAAAAGAAATGATTCTGAGATAGGTATTGTTTTTCCATCGTTTTGCTCAAGTTCTTCAAGAAGTCGTTCTATTTCTTCGCTATGTCCCATCTTCAAAAGCTGTAATAGATATATAAAAATATATATAACCGTTGGTATTGGACTGCGAATATTTATCCAACCCTTTGCTTCAAAACCACTTTCGATTTCGACACTATCACCAACATCAAGATCTCCTTTCAAAGAAAGTTTACCTTTCACTTTCACTTTCTCTCCAAGATAAACATTACCTCCGCTTTGTATATCGCCGCCAATGCTTGAGAAAATATCGACTCGAACATCGTTTGTTGCATTAAGGTTTCCTCCTGTTATAACATGCTCTCCAATAAATACTCTCCCATCAGTATCGATGCTAAATTGAAGTAATGATCTATCTCCAATAACCACATCTCCCTTGGTAGAAATAAGTTGCTCTTCGAATCTAGTTTTATCTGGGATCACCAGTGTTTTTCGGTCAAATGTCATTGCTACTGCAGTATCACATAGCGTATTATAAAGGCAGCGGATATTGCCTCTAAAGAAAAATTGATATACGTATTTACTATATCTAGTTAAATCAATTAAGATAAAATATATGTAAAACTTATTATGTGATTAAGTCTTTTAAACAGTAACAAAATTGACAGGAGAACATATGGAATCCAAAGAGCAGGGAACGGAAGAATTACCTTCCATTAAAGAGTGGATAAAAAAAATTAAATTCGAGACAACCAAAGACATCAAAGTACCAAAAAGCCTCCTTAACCAAGTAATAGGGCAAGATAAAACCGTCAATATTGTTCGTAAGGCTGCAGAGCAAAAACGACATGTTATGCTTATTGGCGATCCAGGTACGGGAAAATCTATGGTAGCTCGAGCAATGACAGAGTTTTTACCGAAAGGACAACTAGAAGACATTATCGCCTATCCCAATAACGAAGATACAAACACACCACATATACGAGTTGTTCCTGGTGGGAAAGCAAAAGAAATAATCAAGGTTCAACGAGATGAGGCAAAAAAGAAGGCCGAGCAGCAAAATAGTTTAATGATTTCAATTGTTCTTATGATTGTTGTCATATCGGTACTAGCAGCTATAGTAACAGATCATCTTGAGTATATTCTTTTTGGTGGAATTTTTGCTTTTATGATCTATATCCTTGTAGCAAGAGGTGGACTTACTCAGAGAAAAGGAATGCAACAGGTTCCAAAAATATTGGTTTCCCATGAGAAAAATGATGTGCCTCCTTTTATAGATGCAACTGCTGCTCATTCAGGAGCTCTTCTTGGAGACGTTCGACATGATCCCTTTCAATCTGCAGGGCTGGAAACACCGCCACATCAACTCGTTGAAGCAGGCGCGATACATCGAGCACATAAAGGAGTTCTCTATATTGACGAAATAAACACACTTAGTCTTCCATCTCAACAACATCTTTTGACTGCAATTCAGGAGAAAAAGTTTCAGATTACCGGTCAATCAGAACGAAGCTTTGGAGCAATGGTAAAAACAGAACCGGCGTCCTGTAACTTTATTTTGGTTTCTGCAGGTAATTTAGATGCACTAAGAGGAATGCATCCTGCCTTACGTTCGAGAATTAGAGGATATGGCTATGAAATCTATCTGAACAGTACTATGGATGACACCGATGAAAACAGAGAGAAACTTGTTCGTTTTGTCGCCCAGGAGATAAAAAAGGATGAAAGAATATCTCATTTCAATAAAGAAGCAGTTGCAGAAACTATTCATGAAGCGCAAAGAAGAGCAGGGAGAAAAGGAAAACTATCCCTTCGGTTAAGAGAACTCGGTGGACTTGTACGAGTTGCTGGAGACATTGCATTTGAACGGGGAGATAAAT
>JAUWCF010000075.1 GCA_030609445.1 Thermoplasmatota archaeon
ACTGCGTTGAATTCTGCTGCACATGCTGTTGGTAACATCATCATAAGAAAAACTGCCAACAGACTTCCAATTATTATTCTCTTTTTCATTTTTTTTCCTCCTAGATATCAATTGGATTTGATGCCGGATTCTCATCAAAAAGAATCCATGGGAATGAAACGTCAATAGTTGATTCATCTTCAAATGGTTGTATCTTACCAAAAATAAATTTTTTAGAACCAGAAAATGTACGATAATCAGGTCTCTTACAAAAAATGTAATAAAATAAAACATTCTGAATAATAAACCGATTCCATGTGTCTATATGATCTTCTTCCCATATTGTTAAATCAGCTCCCCAGTAATTCTCAGAATAAAAAATACTTTTATTTGCCGTAGTGCCATTATGGTGGATCTTATACCATTCTGATATTCTAAACTTTGCATGTCTAACATTATTTATCAAATTGTTTTGTTTCACTTCTATATGACTATTTGATTTTACATAAATCGAAAGAGCGTGAACATGATTTCTTAAGGAATTTCGATAGATCAAAATATTTTCTCCATCATTGATACTAATTCCCTCCTCTCCACCATGATCTCTTCTGGAATTAAGTAAATTATAAGAAATAGTGATATTACTTGATCGAATTATCTTAAGACAACCTACCTGAAACCCAGTTACAACAACTGAATCAACATCAGAAATCGTTAATATTACACCATTATATCCATCAACAACAGGTTTACCTGAATCATTGCCTTGTCCATATTCCTCAGGAATTCCTTCTAATGTTAACGGTTTATCAACAATTATGCTATCCGGGTACAAAATATCATCATATGTACCGCTATATACTTTAATCACATCACCAGGATTTGCATTATCAATAGCTTCTTGAATACTTGTATAATCTCCATCTCCTTCGTCATCAACTATGATCTCGCCACCAATAATAGTATCTTTAAAAGTTTTGGCTGATATTGACATTGACATCGCTGCTAAGATTAAAATTATACAAATACAAATATTTCTTAATTTCATTTTCATTTATATCCTCCCTATGGAATGCTAATGCTTATCAAGTATTTAATTTTTTCCAATCTGTGAGCCCCTAGGTTAAAATCAAATCAAAGAAAGAATATAAATAGAAACCAAGCTTTATTGTACAAATAGATTGGGAAAAACAGTATCACCTAAACAACAAATGTTTGGTGATACTATTCTGTTATGTTGGCATTGGTCGATACCAAATACCTCCAATGCCCTTATGTGAAAGAGGTAGATACCAAATATCTCCTCTCCACCACACATATCATGTTACATTTTGTCATTGCTGGTATTTAAGTGTACTGTGTAAAAAAGTCAAAATGGAAAAATAGATATGCGGACAGAATGTTTGTAAGCTACCAATAAGTTTTAATCTCTAATTGTACTAAAAGACAATCGAATGATTTGATGGGGGGAGAATCATGACCGTTGAAGAAAAAGTGGGAAGAAAAGATACCAACATAGTTTATGTTGGAAACAAACCTCCGATGAATTATGTAACTGCAGTTATGGTACTTCTTAACTCAGACGAGTTTGATGAAGTGACGTTAAAGGCTCGGGGAAATGCAATAAGTGGAGCAGTAGATGCAGCAGAAATAACAAGAAATCGTTTTGTAACAGACGCTGAGATAAAAAGCATAGAGATTGGAACTGAATCTCTTGATAGAGAAGATGGAAGAACATCAAACGTCTCTTCAATTGAGATATGTCTCACCGTGAAAAAAAAGAACAAATAAAAGAAATAGATTTCTTCTGCAAAAACAACTGTCTACTATCATTTGTAATGTAGTTTCTGCAATATTTTTTCTCTTGGAAAAATACTAAATGTGAACTAGCAATGCAGGCAGGTAGATGGAGTCAGTTTTCCAGTTATTAGATGAAAGAATTGCAGGAATGCTTCTCTCAAAAAACATAAAGGAACCTACAGAACCACAAATTAAAGCAATTCCACATATATTACAAGAAAAACATGTTCTTCTCATAGCACCGACAGGACTTGGAAAAACAGAATCTGCGTTGCTACCGATTTTTCACAACTTTTTAAAGCATCAGTCAACCAACAAAAAGAATGGAGATGAAACTGGAATATCTATTCTTTATATTACTCCATTAAGGGCGTTGAATAGGGATATGCTCCAAAGAACAATTCATTGGGGGAAAGCACTTGGTATAACTGTTGCGGTACGACATGGAGATACCACTCAAAGTGAACGTGCAAAACAATCGAGAAACCCTCCAGATATGTTGATTACAACACCAGAGACACTGCAGATCTTATTTACTGGAAAACGACTAAGAAAACATTTACAGGCTGTTCGATGGGTTGTTGTTGATGAGATTCATGAACTTGCCTGTGATGAACGAGGAGCCCAGCTTGCTGTGGGTTTAGAACGACTCAATGAACGTACATGGCAAGCAGGACATGATTTCCAACGAATTGGTCTTTCTGCAACTATTGGTCATCCCGTTGAGGTTGCACGCTATCTGGGGGGCAGAGAAAACGATATATTTCGTGATGTCACAATTCTAGAAGTAGATGTTACAAAACATATCGACATTAAGGTTGAGTTGCCATCTATTAAAAAAACTGATTATGCATCTGCAAACCGCTATTCAATTGAGCCGATTTCCTTTGCTCTTCTTAGACGATGTAAAGAAGTCATCGACGATCACCTCTCCACGCTTCTTTTTATTAACACAAGGGATGGCGCTGAAATTCTTACTTCTCGTTTTCATCTCTGGCAGAGCAATATGCTAATCGGTGTTCACCATGGTTCTCTCTCGAAAACTGCGAGGATTGAATCTGAAAATGATTTCAAAAGCGGGAAACTGAAATCTTTGATATGTACATCCTCTTTAGAACTTGGAATCGACGTTGGAAATACGGATTTTGTGATACAATATAATTCACCTCGGGAGGTTACTCGAATCGTACAAAGAGTCGGTCGATCAGGCCATAAAATTGGAAAAACATCAAAAGGGCTTCTTCTCACTACAAATCCAGAAGATCTCGCTGAAAGTTTAGTGATTGCTCGAAAGGCTCTTGCATGTGAACTTGAGAGTTTTTCAGTACGACAAAACCCGCTCTCTGTTCTTTCCAATCAAATTATTTCTATTGCTCTTGAATATGGAAAAATAAATGCAAAAAAAGTCTATGAAATTATAAGAAGATCTTATCCGTTTTACAATCTATCCTTGCAAACGTTTGAACATGTTTTGAAGCAGTTAAAAGATCAACGCACTGTTTGGTTTGAAGAAGAAAACAAGGAATTATATCTTATTAAGCGGAGAAACTCACGGCATTATTTTCTTGACAATATCTCGATGATTCCTGATGAAAAGACATATCGAGTCGTTGATATCAGCACAAGAAAAACGATTGGTACTCTTGATGAAAGCTTTGTTTTAAGTAGTGTTTTTGAAGGAGAAAAATTTATCCTGCAAGGGAAACCATGGGTGATTGTGAAAAGAGAAGATGAGGAGATATTAGTCTCAGCTGTAAAAGATGTTGGAAATGTTCCTTCTTGGATTGGAGAAGATATTCCTGTGCCTTTTGAAGTTGCACTTGAAGTTGGACGGCTTCGAAAGCTTGCTTCAGAGGATAAACCGATAAAAACTTATCCGTGTGATAAAAAGACTTTTGAGAAGTTTCTTCAATATATATCAAATCAAAAAAAATTAGGATTTCTAGTTCCTGATGATAAAACAATAACACTAGATGTCGATGAAAAAAATATTGTTATTAATGCATGTTTTGGAACAAAAGTAAACGAAACATTAGGAAGACTAATATCAGCAATACTTGCACAGTCCATTGGAGAAAGCGTAGGGATTAATAGTGATCCATATCGGATAAATCTTGAACTTCCGGGGAGAATCCCTGTTGAAAGAATCATGGATATTTTTATGAAGACAAAACCTGAAACCCTTGAATATTTGATTGAAACCATTTTAAAAAACTCTACATATATCCGATGGCAGCTGATTCATGTCGCACGAAAATTTGGTGCTCTACGTAAGGATTTTGACTATAAAGCTGTGGGAATGAAACGACTTTTTGAGCTTTTTGAGCAATCACCAATTTTTGAAGAGGCCCTTGATAAACTAGTCTGGGAAAGAATGGATATAGAAAATACGAAAGCAGTACTTGAAAAGATACAAACTGGAAAAATACAGATACATATTCAGGGGCTTTCACCAATTGCCACCACAGGATTTGAAACAATCAGGGGACTTATGGTTCCTCAACGAGCTGACCGATCCATTCTTATGGCCCTAAAAAAACGATTGGAAGGTATCAGTATCACTCTTGTATGTACCAATTGTTGCCATTCTTGGAGTACATCTGTTAGTAGATCTGATCCGCAACCGAAATGCGTGAAATGTGGCGCAATAAAAATTACTGTTCTGAAGAGATACAATAAGAATATGGCAAAACTACTTAGCAAAAAAGAGAGGACAAAAGAAGAAAACCAAGAGGTAAAAAGACTTCATAAAAATGCAAGTCTTGTCTTGAGTTATGGAAAATTTGCTTTACTTGCTCTCATGGCTCGGGGTATAGGTCCTGATACTGCTGCTCGTATTCTAAGAAGGTATAATCGGCGAGAGCTCGAAAAATCTGAAGAAGTTGAGATAAAATTTTTACGTGATATCCTGAAATCAGAGCTCACCTATGCAAGGACACGGGGTTTTTGGGATAATTAACGAATTTTTAAGGTAATATTTATATATAATTGTGTTACTTACAAATATTGGTGATTTGAATATGGGGAAAAGAATTTTGTTTGGAAGTGTGCTGGTGATTATATGTATGTTGCTTTTGCCTTCAACAAGTGCATTACAAATAGATGATGAATTTGAAGATAAAATCAATTTAGAATATATTAAAGATATCCAGTCATTGGATTATGATCAATTAGCAGAGTTTTTCATTGATTTATCAGAAGATTATCCATTGATTCAGGAAGAAATTATCGACCAAATTGAAGAAATTGACAATCAAGAGCTTGAGGATTTAACGAATCTTGCAGATTCTAATCAATCATTTATCGAAAAAGCTTGGTTTTCTATATTTAAGTATAGAGGATTTCGATTATATCTTAGCCTCTGTTTATTTGTCTATTTTCAATCAAAACTTACTCTGATGAGATCACTTACTTGGGGCATAAAATTACTTCGCTGGGTTAAAGTAGGAATTGTTTTAGGCATCATCGATCCAACCTCCGAAGAGCCTCCAGAAACACCTGTCATTTCATTCTACATGGATGATGTAAACAATACATTAACGGTAACCTCCGTAACGCCTGAAGATACAATCTGGGAAGATATCGATCAGATCGGTTTGGGAACTTGCGATCCACTTCCGACAGGCAATGTTTCAGCTGGAGACGTAATAACAAATTGTTCGGGAATTATTGTCCTGCGATATATTCCCACAAATGGAATAATTGGAGTTTATGAATTTGATTAATACTCCATTCTTACCTTTTTTATAGCCCAATCTTTATTATAATAGTTACAGATATATTTATAAACCTCGTCTATGGTTTATAGTTAAAGGCCCGTTTGATTTCAAGATTGATCAAATCTTGCCAACAATTGAATTAACTGTTGAAAATACCGTTCTTAATACATGGGTTATGACTGCAGATGTAGCTGATGAAACAAGTGGAGTTGCAAAAGTAGAATTCTATCTAGATGGCGATCTATTGGGCGAGGATACCGAAGAACC
>JAUWCF010000201.1 GCA_030609445.1 Thermoplasmatota archaeon
TCTATTTTTTGTTGTTTTTCCCGCTCAGTGAACGCATAAGCAACCTGTTTACCTTTACTGACTTTATATAATGGAGGCTGAGCAATATATAGATAACCCTCTTCGATCAATGGTCGCATATAACGGAAAAAAAAGGTCAACAACAACGTCCTGATATGTTCCCCATCGACATCAGCATCAGTCATGATAATTATCTTATGATATCTGGCTTTTTCAATATCAAACTCTTCACCGATACCAGTGCCCGTAGCTGTGATAAGAGCAAGGATTTCATTGTTTTTTAGGATTTTATCCATACGAGCTTTTTCAACATTAAGAATCTTGCCTCTGAGTGGTAAAATAGCCTGAAATTCACGGTCTCTGCCTTGTTTTGCACTGTTATGAACAAAAATCCCACTTGCTAACGCAAAGTTATGTGTGTTTGGCACTTCGATATCATATACATCTATTTTCTCATTTAACTGAATAATATCAACGATTTTGTGATTGTAATTTGATACTGCTTCTATAGCGCCCTCATTGTTTCCTGCGAAAAATCTTTTAACAAACGTGTCAAATCTAAGTAGTGTTTTATCATTCCTCTGTCCCCTTAGATTATTATATTCTTCTACATTTATTTCTTCATGTTTTTCAAATACTTCATGTAATGCTTTTATAGTCTTTCTATAATATGTTTCATTATATGTTTTTATTCGTTTTTCTCTGAATTCAGGAGTCCATTGTTCTTTTGTTTTTTCACTTCTCCATTCGAGTAACTCTGGATCTTGCCACTGTTTTTTGGCAATTGCGGATAGATGAGTTCGTCTTTCAGGATGTTTTTCGAAAAACTCTTTTACTCTTTTTGACTGACATTCTCTATTTTCTTCTTCAGCCCAATACTTTTTTTGTTCTTCAGAAAGACGTTTTAATACTTCTGCTTGATATTCTTCATTTGCGTAATAAAACTCTAAGTATTTATTTTTCATATATTCTTTATATTCCGGATCCTGCCATTGTGCTTTTGCCTGTTCACTTAAAATTTTCCTGGTTTTTGGATTTCTCATTCTTTTACTCATTTTCTCTCTAAATTCTTTAGATTGTTTGATCTGCCTGCATTTCTCTTTAGCTTCTTCGGAATGGATTGTCATACTTGCAAGATCTCTATGATATTTCATATGTCGTTGTTTTTCCATTCTAGTAAGATTCGTTGGATTATTATTTAGTTTGTTAAAATCAATATGGTGTCTATCTGCTCCATGTTTAGTGGAATAAACATCGTGTTTGATATTCCAATTATCTGATAAAATGTGTGTAAATATCCATCGATGATCTTTATTGTCATAAACTAACTCATAACCCTTGATAGTGATTCTTTTTCCTAATCTTGAGAGTTGTTTTCTCAGGGGCATAAGTGAATCTTTGTTTGTGAGGTCTTTTGCTTTTTTGTAACTGCCATCTCTTGTCATAACTGGGTGATCAGGTGTACAAACAATTTCCTCTCTATTATCTAAAATAACTTTAATTACCTCAGCATTTCTTTTTGTAATCCTTGGATTCTTAATTTCTTCGACACCGATACTCCCATCATTTTTTATTGTATAGCAGAAATTCTTTTTTCCCTGATTATGTTCTTCAACAAGTTGTTTAAATGTTATGTTTCTTCCATCAAGAAGTGAAATTTTTGTATCTCCAGAAAAACAACCACCTGCACTATCTCCCTCAACAATATATAATTCTGTTTTACTGGGATCCCTGCTGGAGCAATCAGCTAGTTTACCGGGTAGTGCTGAAGATTCTAGAAGTCCTTTACGGCGTGTTAGTTCACGTGCTTTACGCGCTGCATCACGTGCACGACTTGCCGTCACTGATTTATCGATAATTGTTCGTGCAACAACCGGCGTTTC
>JAUWCF010000087.1 GCA_030609445.1 Thermoplasmatota archaeon
ACTCTGCAGAAACAAGCATATGCATAGAGCAGCTGTATATTTACAGAGATTGGAAAGATGGGATCAGTCCTTTTGTTGAAAGACTTGTAAATAAATCCCGTCAAGGTGTCAAGATTAAAGTGATTTTGAATTACAATCCACGTTTTGAGCCAACCAATATAAAACAAAACCTGACAAAGCAATACCTGGAAGAACATGGGATAGAAGTAAGGTTTCATTATACAAACTGGTCATATTTTGCCAACATGCACAATAAGGGAATGATCGTTGATAACACATCTGTTTTGATTTCCAGCATCAACTGGAATGAGAATTCTGTTACGAGGAACAGAGAAGCGGGGATAATTATTGAAAACGAAGAAATCGCTTTGTATTATGCTGAAGTATTTTTTTATGACTGGAGTCTTGGTCCGCCAACAGAAAAAGAACCAGTTTCTTCTTTTGAAGATTTTTTGGCAGAATATAAAAACCCGTCATTTATTGTACTTATATATGGTATGACGTTTGCACTTGTTGGACGTGACTGGAGAAAAAGAAAATGGAGATAATGATACCAACTGAAGTGTCGCTTGTTTGTATTGGCATAATGATTGGGGCGATTGCCGTTGCACGTTTTAAGAAGGTTATGGTAACATATTCATTAATAATTGCAAACTTTATTATTTTCGTTATAACCATTATTTATCCTTTTGTAATTTATGAGATTGGCTTTCGACCAATTTATCTTACATTGGAATATTTCCCTCAGCTTTACACGTTATTCACATCAATGTTTCTCCATGGTGGTTTTGCTCATATTTTAGGAAACATGATTGTATTTCTCTTTATGGGAATTGCATTTGAACAGCGAATTGGTATGAAAAACTTCCTAGTTATCTATCTTGTCACAGGTGTCTGCGGTGCCCTTACACATTCATTTCTGAATTTAGGATCTGCCACGGTGTTAATTGGTGCTTCTGGTGCTATTTTCGGAATCCTTGGAGCCTTTGCTTATTCATACCCTAGAGATGAAGTTGTTATGCCTATTCCACTTGGTATAATCATGATTTTTCGTCGGATTAAAGTAATGTATGCAGCGGTTCTTTTTGCAGTGTTGGAAACAGTGATTGTATTGTATGGCACTCAAGATACTACTGCGCATTTCGCACATATCGGAGGGCTTCTCAGTGGAGTTATCCTTGCAGCAATCCTAGTTGGTAAACAAGGTGAAAAAACAAAACAATCAGATGCAACAGCTGTTTATTATGATCCATCGCTTGTTCCAAAGAAGAAAAAAATTAATTATTCAACTCTACGAAAACTTGCTATAACTCCTGAACTCAGAGAGATGTTGAACCGTATTGAAAACGAGACAGTACTGCAGGTGCGAGACATCTGGCTTGAACATTTTCTTGAAAAAACAACATGTCCTATTTGTGGTAAACCATTGAGTCATTCCAGCAGAAAAATATGGTGTGAAGACGATCATATTAAAATGGAATATTAATTCTAAAATGAAAAATGGAGTCCAACTATTTTTCCAAACCATACATAACTTGATACTAGATATCCAAGAATAGCGCCACCGCAAAGACATGGTAGCCCTGCTTGAGGTTTTCCTTTTATAACAAAAGTCATAAGCACAATAAATCCCGCAAGAGTACCAACTATTACTCCCAGTGCTATGGGAAAGCCCCCGCTGATGTTATGATATGTTGCGACAACTAAAATCCCGGGCATCACAATATCTCCAAGCCCCATAAAAAACGCATCTCTTTCTTCATCATCTTTTAATTTTTCTTTCAAACTCTTTGTTTCTTTTAATAGAGAATACTTTCTAATTTTTGGTACAACCAAAAGAACCGGAAGTTTGAGATCCATAACTGTGTCTGCAAGATCAATCATATGTTTTGTTTTATACACAGATATTGCGTCATAGATAGCAAGTATTACAAGTAAAATCAGTACTAAAAAAATATCAAGAGATATCCCAAATATTGCAATAGCTCCAGCTCCAACAATAACCCCGCAGATGTCTATAATGTACCATTCAGGATATTTAAACAGAGTTATGGTAAGAACCGCTGCAAAAGCAATTGAAAGAATAAGAGGCCACCAACCAGAGACGATCAGAGCAAGAAGTGGCAAAAAAACATAAAAAGACGTATATCCAACAGCACCTAAAATAATGAATTGAATCAATTGTTTCTTCCAATACTTTGCAATGAGTAAAATAACAAGAGTCATCGCAATGATGATGGCAAAGAATATCACAAGATTCATCGGATCACCTGAGTCCTCAAAAGCTTGCATCCCTGCATCTTCAAAAGGCCTGATTACAAGTAACGCAAGACCATGAATCAGAACGAAAAGACCACCCATTAAAAAAATAGGAAATATCTCTTTTTTAATAGAAAGTTTTTTTTCCTCCATTGACTCCTATGAATATTCTTTTCCTATTTAACGAGTTTGATTGGCTTTGCCCTAAAAGTAGTGAAAAATACTGACTTTTGAGTCAGAATGGAGGCTTTTAGGTCAGAGCAGTTAGATTTAAATAATATATTCTTGAGGGGAAGAAAGGCTCAACATTTATATACTATGTCTCCAATTAGAACGGTAAAGGGAGGAAAATATATGGGCATACAAAACCCTATTAAACAGAGTTTGACAGTTGCAGTTATTCTTATATTTATAGGACTTGCTTTTGCACCATCAATAAATGCATCTGTTGTTAAGGATGCTATTAAAGAACGAGTAAATGAGTATGAAAAAATCTTTGAATTGGATAATCCAAAGGAAATGCAGCACAGACTAATAAATTCTTATTCAAACATTTTGACTAATGAAACCTTCATCCAAATTATGCGTAGCCCCGAGATACAATCCGTACTTACATCTGAAGCAACTGCACAATTTTATAAATCCACAGCTGCCCAAAAAATTCTACACAGTCAAGAATTTAAAGATTTATGTAATTCTGAAGTTTTTCAAAAGTTTCAAACAAGTCTATCACTTTCATCAGACACACCTACGATAGGTCAGATACTATTATTCATAATTACATGGATTATTGTTGGTATTGTTCTGTGGATTCCTGCGGTCATCATACTGTTTACAATAGCATTGCCTATTGGGACCATATGGTCCTCCATATTCTTTGTAACTCACAACTTATCTGAATTTGTGATTTTTGCCCCCATTATTTGGTTAATAGTTTGCACGCTTCTAACAATCATTTGGCCTATCTTTGCTATATGGTTTGTTTATTGTGTATTAACATGGTACGGTTTATTTCCTGAAATTTGGGGCTAAAAACAAATTCTCCTTATGACCATTGACTTTTAGGTCAAATTCAGGACTTTTAAGTCAAAACAGACTTTTAGGGCAAAGCCAGTTTGATTTAATCTTTATTAGACAAATTAGATGAAGAAGATATACCAAATAAAAAGGGAGTAGAGTACAAGCATAAACACTCCTTCAATTCTTGAAATAACATGACCTGTGTAAAGTATCGGAAGCATAACAAGAGTCACTGCTAGAAGAATTAAGAGATGATCTAAAGCAAAAATTGCATTCAACGGTATGAACAATGCACTCGCTCCAAGTATCAAAAGGATGTTAAACACGTTTGAACCTAAAACGTTACCAACCGCAATATCTGGCTCTTTTTTATATGCAGCCATTGCAGAAACAACAAGCTCAGGAAGTGATGTGCCAACAGCAACCATTGAAAGCGCTATTATAATTTTATCAATCCCCAAAAAATCAGCAATGGATATCGCTGATTCAATTAACAAATATGCTCCTGCGACAACTCCTGCAATACCAAGGATTATGAAAAGTATATTTTTTTGAAGAGAACCTTGATTGTTTTTTTTATTGTTGTCCCGTTCTTTTTTTGCGCATCTTATAAAATAAAAGATAAACGATGCAAACAAGATAAGAAAAACAACTCCTCCGATCAAATGATACTTATCTAAAAGACCAAAAAAAGAGGATACAAAAAGAAGTATTGTGGCACCAAGCATAATTAACATTTCACGTTTGAAAATGCTTTTATTAACAGAAATAGGTCGTATTATCGCACTAATCCCCAGTACGAGCAGAAGATTAGCGATACATGAACCAATGATGTTTCCTATTGAAATATCTGCTTCGTTTTGAACAGCAGCACCAACAGAAATAGCAAACTCTGGTGCAGATGTACCAAATCCAACGAGAATCACTGAAATAATTAATGAAGAAATACCAAATCGTATTGCAGCTTTCGATGTCCCATCAACCAGAATATCTGAACCTTTGTAGAGAAAAACAACGCCGATGATAAATGCTGGAAATGCAAGATACAGATCAATCATAGTGGTGTGTAATCAAAAAAGTTGTTTATATAGCTGAGTAGTTTTTTAGATTTTAACTATTCCTTCAAATATTTTTTGACAAGTTCAATCGCACAAAGCTTCCCGCACATAGAACATGCGCTTGTATCTTCTAATGGCAGTCGTTTCTGTCTGTATTCTTTTGCCTTTTTAGGATCAATACACAGAGAGAACATTTCATCCCAGTTTAAATCCTCGCGAGCCTTACTAAACTTAAAATCAACATCTCTATCTATTCCTCTTGCAAGATCTGCAGCATGTGCAGCGATTCTTGTAACAATAACGCCCTCTCTTACATCGTTTTTATCTGGAAGAGATAGATGTTCGGCAGGTGTCAGATAACAGAGGAAATCAGCACCAAAAAAACCTGCAAGTGCTCCACCGATTCCACCGACAAAATGATCATATCCCGGAGCAATATCGGTAACCAATGGGCCAAGAACAAAATATGGAGCAGCATCTGTAACTTTCTTCATAACCTCAATGTTGGATTGAATATCATTTAATGGCATATGCCCAGGACCTTCCACCATGGTCTGCACACCATATTCTCTTGCCCTTCCAACAAGTTCACCAATGATGAGGAGTTCTTGGAATTTTGCTCTATCATTTGAATCATAAACCGCTCCTGATCGCATGCCGTCTCCTAATGAAAGTGTGAGGTCATACTCTTTTGCGATCTCTAGTAGATAATCAAAGTTTTTATACAACGGGTTCTCCTGTTCGTTATGCAAAATCCAGGCCATATGAAACGATCCACCTCGGGAAACCATGGGGATTAATCGTTTTTGTCTTTGCAGCCTTTCTACGCTTTCTTTAGTAATTCCAACATGTACAACAGCAAAATCAACACCTTGTTTTGCCTGATT
>JAUWCF010000158.1 GCA_030609445.1 Thermoplasmatota archaeon
CCGCATCCTCGCCGTTGCCTTCGCCGTCCCAGTTGTCGACGTCGACGGTGACCAACTGCCCGGGTCCGACCTCCTCGAAGAGGATCTTCTCGCTCAAAGCGTCCTCGATCTCGCGCTGGATGGTCCGGCGCAGCGGCCGGGCACGAAGTAATTATTGCTCCATCATTTAGTGAAAATGCTTTGAAGATATTTGGAAAAAAGAAAAACCTACGACTACTTGAATCAAAAGGACTTGATAAAAAAATAAAAAGAAAAGGCGTAAACTACCGAAGTGTTGTCGGAGGATTTCTTGCTCAGGAAAGAGACGTTTGGCTGAATGAAAAAAAGAACTGGAAAATCGTTACAGAAAAAAAACCCTCAAAAGCAGATATTGATTCTATGGAATTTGCGGTAAAATGCGTCAAACATGTAAAATCCAACTCTGTTCTTTTCGTAAAAGACATGCGTACTGTTGCTATTGGTGGAGGGCAAACATCCCGGGTTGATGCTGCATGGATTGCAACACACAAAGGAAAAGAAAACATCAAAGATTCAATTATGGCAAGTGATGCATTTTTCCCATTCCGGGATGCAGTTGATGTTGCTGCAAAAGCAGGTGTGAAAGCAATCATTCAACCAGGTGGATCAATTAGAGATAAAGAAGTAATAGAAGCAGCTAACGAACATGGTATATCTATGGTTTTTTCAGGTCAGAGGTATTTCAGACACTAAGACAGCAGTCTATCTCTTTTTAAAAATAGTAGCTATCACAACAACAATTAAAGCAGCTATTAAAAATATGCAAAATATAGTACTTATCACTAGATAACTCATTTCAGTTTTGAGATCCTGAACATCCTGATACAGCCCAGGGCCGCCCTCAGTCTTATCATATATCGTCATGACTATGTTTTTTTGTTTTACAGGGCCATAGTTTGATGACTTCATATCATATGTTACGCTGTAATCTCCTAATGCAATATTGACAGGGATGTCAAATAGAATTTGAAATGTAGTTTCTTCGTCCACATCCATATCTATATACCATGAAGGCTGGATAGAAAACCAACTATGCTCCAACCATTCAAGCCCATCAGTTACATCTAACATGACATTAAGATTGGTGTTACCAGTATTTTTTACTGTAACGTTTACAATGCTTTTTTCCCCTCGTTCAACGAAAATATTGTCTTCTGCAATGATGTCAAGATCAGGATAAGCAAAATCTTCTTCAAAAGCAATAATATCACCATCTAAACTAGAATACCTCCCATAATATTGATAGCTCATAAGAATAGGATCGCCTTTAAAAAGATCATAGATCTCTTGACTTATTTCCAATAATTCATCCTCAGTTAAATTCATATCATATGCCAAATCATCATACGAATAATAACCAAGATTTGAATAAAAGGAAACCTCAGAAAATACTTCCGCTTTAATCACTTCTTTGGCGATACAAAAAACCCTCACTGAAGCATAGGTCTCTCCTACATCAGAAGCAGCAGTTATCTTAAGAGGATAAAAAAGAAAATCTGTTTTAAACCTGTAAATGATTGGGTTAATACTAGACTCATCCTTTGTTGTATCAATAATGTCAAAAACAAAATAGGAAATATTATCGTTTAAATATTCTTCAACCATACCCTGAAATTTAGATGAAAAAGTTATATCTGTAAGACCTGCTGATATGGCAAAGTCTGTCGCCCAATCACTAAAGTTTGTTACATCAAGGATTTTAACGATAGTAATATTATGGACGCCAATTGTATCCTGAAATGTTATCTCTATATTCGCTGAGAGGGTTCCTCCATCTTGAGCGTTTTCACCATATCCCTTGGAACGATTCCAGATTTCCTGCCATTTTTTGTTTATAATCTCCTGAAGTTTGACAAATGAGTCAAAACTTCCTTCAGTTACACTTATAGGGTTTGAAGGCAAAGGAATAACTCGGAGAACTTTTGTAGGTTCTGAGCTTTGAATATCAATTGAAAGAATGAGTACTTCTTCTGTTCCATTCCATGCAACAATAGCATTCTGAGCCTTTTCTTGAATGTAAATCTGAGGAGGACCAATTATGCCACCATCCCCACAGACGGCAGGAAAACTAAGCATCAGCATTGGTATGATTATAAACAGGGCGATTTTTTTCATGGTACATCATTAATAATGAACATTATTCCATTATTTAAAAGGTTAGAAAATGTTTGGTAGTTCCCGAACGTTTTAAACATGGTATATCTATTTAGCATGTAATGAAATTTGAAGTGAAAAAAAGAGATGGACCTGCAAGGATCGGGGAGCTTTTAATTAAAGATAAAAAAATTACTACGCCAACTATAGCATTTATTGATACGTCAAGGTTTAAAGCACCAGATTTTGCTGATTTTTTAATAACAAATGATACTTTGAAAACAGAAAAACCAACATTGCAAGTTGAAGACAGCATCTTTTCAGTTTCAACAAATGAAACAAGCGGGGAATTATCGATAAATAAATATCTATTCTATCCAAAAGATCTATCAACAGAACTGCATCTCAACTCAATAAAACACAACAAAAACAAGAATACAGGTTGTTGTATACTGCCTGCTAAAGAAGAAGTATTAGATGATTTCTTAAAAGAAAATGATGCAACACTGTTTATTGTTTCAGATATAGTTCAACTGTTTTTTCAGCAATCAAAATTTGTTGAATTTATGACAAATCTTAGAGAAAAAACAGGTTACCAAAAAACGATATATCTCCCATGCGTCGGTAATCCATCTAGTTTTGCATTACTAACGTATCTAGGTGTTGATTTTTTTGATTCAACTTCTGCAATTATTTCTGCAAGAAATGACGTCTTACTTTTTCCAAATGGTCAGTTCAATAAGAACGATTTAGCAGAAATACCATGTAGTTGCCCATCTTGCAGTAAGATAAAAGGTAAACCTTCAGAGATGAAGTTTACAGAGATACTGCAACATAACTATTTTGTCATGTTTAATGAAATAAAACAAGTAAGAAACGCAATTTTTCTTGGAAAGTTACGTGAGTTGGTTGAAACAAGAGTGAGTGCTAGTCCAACGCTTGCTGCAATGCTGAAGATACTGGACCGAAATTATTACACATTCTTAGAAGAAAGAACACCTATAA
>JAUWCF010000026.1 GCA_030609445.1 Thermoplasmatota archaeon
TTTTACTGCTTCAGGTAATGTCCACCCTGTGTGACTACCTGGTGTGATTGGATCAAAGTGTTCAGCAAAAACAGGGATACTTACTTCCTTTGCACACAGTAAAATATCGGTTGCTTGTACAGCAATAGCCATACTTGCTCCAGTCTCTTGAGATATCTTGTCCATTAATTTTGCGATTTCTAACGCTTTAACTCCTGTTGCTTCAGCATAGGTCTTTACATTCAGAACAATTATTGGTACATTTAGCATTATACATCTCCTCAAATATTTAGGAAAGTAATGGATGAGTATCATAAATATCTTTCATTTTTATTTCAAAAAAAAGACAGAGTAGAGTTGAACAGTAGTTTAATTAGATGTAGAAGGTGATAAAAAAAATATTGGTTTATTTAAAGGTAGAAAAGAGGAGAGGGTTTAGATGATATCGTCAATACGTCCTCTAAACGAGATTAACATATATCCATTTGTAATTATTCCATTTGGCGTATCTGGTAACGTGATACGTTGCATATGCAAAATTCCACGTCTGACTCCTTGCATACCAATTGCTGTATAATGTACTCGAATGCCAAGGAACGCTAATTTTCCACCAAATGTTGTATGTGGATTAACTATTAATCCTCGCATTATTATTCTTTCTTTTACTATTCCTTCTGTTCCAACCTCTGGTTCGGTGTTGCAGTTCAATCCTGCTGCTGCAGGTATCACTGCCATCAGCATCATGCAGACCAATATGCCTATTACTTTTTTCTTCATGTTATAAGCCCCATTTATTTTCTTGTAATATTATTATTCACTTAGCTGATATATTAATGTTTCGTAAAAATACTATAACTTTGGATGAAATATGCCTAATTTTGTAAAGTATAACATTGCCATAAATTGTGAAGGCACTTTCTCGTTTTGTCATTTTGACACATCACCGTCATATAAGATAAATGGCAAACTCTGACATGGCATACCATAACAGTATAATTTAGAAAGGTAAAAAAGGTGTGAAAAGAAGAAATATACAAATCTGACAGAACCATATTGTTGGATGTGGGATAAAAAGCCCCCTTTCAAATTTTCACACATCATTATAAAAGTGATAGCCTATGACACTAGAGGAAACAGCGGCTCTGATGACATTATTGTCTTAAGACTGTTTTGATCTGGATTATTTGAATCAGTAATGATAAATACATATTGTCTTTTTCAGGGTCTTATATGAAGATTCGTACAGAATGTGTACCTTGTTTGATTAAAAGAATTGTCTTTGAAGCTGAACAGAGTACAGATGATAAAAAAAAGAGGACTGCTGCGATAAAAAATGCCTGCAGGGTTCTTTCTGAAATCTATGATCCTGATAGATGCAGTGCAGAGATTGCAACAAAGGTTCATAAGATTGTTTATGAAACATTAGACGATCCTGATCCATATTCTGATTTGAAACACAAAAGTAATCTAGTTGCAACCTCTTTGCTACCAAGAGTGGAAGAGCTCATTAATAATTCTGATGATCCTTTGAAAACAAGTATGCTCTGTTCTATTATTGGAAATACCATGGATTTTGGTATCGAAGGTGGTAGTTCACATCCTGAAGCGTTAAAGAATATTTTTGAAAAGACATATTCTGAGGGATTAGGATATGATGATTACTCGCCATTAATGAGACGTATAGATCATTCAAAGCACATCGTTCTTTTTACAGATAATTGTGGGGAGATTGTCTTTGATAAAATTCTGTGTCGTGAACTAAAAAAGGTTTATCCAGATCTTTTCATCACTCTTGTTGTTAGAGGAGCAGCGATATTGAATGATGCGACAAGAAAAGATGCTGAAGAATTTGGATTTAAGGCTGTTGTTGATGAGATTTTGACAACAGGTTGTTTTGCCGTTGGCGTCAATTTTAATGCATTACCTAGCAATTTAGAGCATGCTTTGAATCGTGCTGATCTTATTATTTGTAAGGGGATGGCAAATTATGAATCCTTTTCTGAAACAGAGTATAGACCGATTGCTTATTTATTGCGAACAAAATGTAATGCAATTGCGACATCAATGAACATTACCCTCAATGTTAACACAATTAAGTTATACGAATGATTGTGTTCTGTTTTTATTTTGCATTTGTTTTCTTTTTTGGATAGTTTCTATTGTTTTTAATGCTAACGACTAAAATATTATGTTTTTTTTAGTAAGCTATTTATATTATTAACTTTATATTTATAAGTATAAGTGATATTCATGGGAGACAAAGAAGAAAAAAACAAATTGTATAAAGATGCAATATACTGGCATTTGATCGGGGAGGGATATACAGAATATAGAGCAGAAGTAGAAGCAAAAAGAAGGATGGCACGAGGAGATATTATCTAATTACTCCGATGTGAAACGGCCAGTATCCTACTGTAAGTATAATCCATATTTTTAAAATAATCGTTAGGAGAGATGGAAGGATCTGGAATGGGCAGTTAGGAGAGATGGAAGGAAAAGGAATGTTAAAATGATCTTCCAGATCCAGTATGTTATACTTTGTTTAACATAATATATATAGTTTTGGTAATAGAATGCCAAATTGGGAAAATGTCAAATAAAAAAAATATACCCTATAATTCTTCAGAAAGTTCAAATGCTTTATCAACAGCTTCCTCAGCCGTATCTACAATGTAATACGTTGATTCCACATGCTGCATAATATTTCCCTTAATAATCTCATCCACACATCCTCCCGTACCTCTAATAAGAACCAAGGGTTTATCAAAAATCATCGCAAAAGAAATCTCATTCAATGTCCCCCATCTTCCACCAATGGCAATAACCACATTACCAGCACTGACAACCAAAAAATTTCTTTTATGCCCAATACCTGTTGGAATCGCAATATCAACAAATTCATTTGCCTCTTCTCTTGTTTGCGGCAGTATTCCAACAGCAATGCCATTCTCTGCTCTAACACCTCTACAGGCCGCCTCCATTACACCACCTCGACCTCCACAAACAAGGACTCCGCCTCTCTTTGCAATACATTTACCAACCGTTTCTGCAACTTCTAAGGCATATCTACCTAAATCATTATCGTCCCCATCACTTCCACAAACAGATATATTGATTTTCATGAAAACACGGTAGTTGTTATTTGCTTTTATAAGATAAATGTTTCTAAAACCCATGTGCTTTAGCTATGGGATACAGAAACACATCCAAATTACAAGAATGCTTTCATTGAACCCCTTGGAGAATATATATAGGTTTAATATCAAGATTGAGGGGGCATGTGTCCATGAAAAGATCTTTTAAATATCGGTTGTATCCAAACAAGGACCAAACAGCTCAACTTGAATTTGTTTTGGATTGTTGCAGATGGTTGTATAATTGTGCTTTGGAACATAAGAAGATTGCTTGGAGAAGTTATAACATTAGAATTGGATGTTACGATCAAATAAAGGAATTGCCGGAGATAAAAGAAGCGTTTTCAGAGTACAATCAGGTTCATTCGCAGGTATTGCAGGATGTTTTAAGAAGGTTGGATAAATCTTTTCAAAAGTTTTTCAAGGAGCGAACTGGTTATCCAAGATTCAAATCAAGGGATAGATATCGAAGCATCATATATCCACAGTCTGGTTTTCAAATTCTAGACAACGGTAGACTAAAATTATCCAAGATAGGAACTATCAGAATGTTCTATCATCAACCAGTCCAGGGTGAAATCAAGACATTATCAATTAAGAAGGATCTGGTTGGTGACTGGTTCGCTACTTTTGTAACGGAGTTGCCTGATGTACTCAAAAAAGAGCCGGAAACCGCAGTTGGCATAGACGTAGGTATTGAAAAATTAGCAACTATATCTACCGGTGAAATAATCAATCATCCGCATTTTCTAAAGAAATCTAAATTGAATCTTAAAAAACTTCAAAGAAGGTTATCCAAGAGGAAAAAGGGGAGTAACCGTTGGAAAGATGCTAAACTTAAGGTAGCTAAGGTTCATAGGAAAATTGAGAGACAACGAGATGATTTTCTGCATAAGGTTTCAAATGATTTGGTCAGGAAAGCTGACTTGATTGCGTTTGAGGATCTAAGAATTAATAACATGGTCAAAAATCATCATTTGGCTAATTCGATAATGGATAGTTCATGGGGTAAACTGGTTCAATATACAATTTTCAAAGCTGAGAATGCTGGAAAGTTTGTAGAATTGGTTAATCCCCGTGGAACATCTCAATCATGCTCAAGATGTGGGACGTCAGTCAAAAAATCTCTATCGGTTCGGGTACACCGATGTCAGAATTGTGGACTTACCATCGATAGAGATGTGAATGCTGCGCTCAACATTTTGAAAAGGGTACGGAGGGGCACTCCGAAACCGGTACAAACGCCTGGGGAGATTGGATCTCTACAGAAACTGGAAATAGTTTCTGCAAGTCCGATCGTAGAACCAGGAAGCCCATGACTTTAGTCGTGGGAGGATGTCACTTGTTATCCACACTCATGCACATCAATTCATAAACCCATATCATTATTTGCAACATCCAAGTAATGACACGTGATAACATTTGTAGAACTAAGTTTAAATACGCAGGTCAGATGCCTCAAAGCTTGCAAAGGAGAAGAAGGAACCTCCCCTATGTTTTTTCTTCATATCTTTCTTCTCTCCTTTTCAAAACTTTATTAAAAAAAAGAGATGACTAGAAACAACAATTTATATAATTTTAAATCTCAATACTTGGAATAGTTTCAAAAAATGGAGGGGAGAACAAAGTTCTCCCAATCTGCGGGGAGGAAAATATGAATTATTTTTTTCCGGAGCCTTTTTGTTTCATCTTACCAAGGGAAATAAAAGAAATCACAGCAACCGCAGCTATAACTACATAAACGAACATAACATCAAATGATTCTTCAAATAGAAAACCTGCAAACATGTCAGCCTCAGTAAACACATCATATTGATTTGACCATCCATCAGCAACCTCCGCTTTTTCATCGGTAAAATAGACATCGTTATAATAACACCAAACCTCAACTTCAGGATAAATATGGTACTTCCAGTAGCCATAGTTCACACCACCTCTTGAAATAAGTTCATCACTTTCTTCATCATAATAAGGACCACATGTTGCATCAATAACCATCCATCGTCCATTCTCTTTTATCTCAACCCAGGCATGACCACCAATGCTTCCATCAAAGTCAACTTTTCCTAACACAACCCGCACATCCTCAGCTGCAACTCCAGACGCACGTAAAAGTGATACAAGCGTATTTGCCTGTTCAGAACAATCACTTACTACATTACCAGATGAAGGATTGGTTGAATAACCTGGAGTGTTTGTAAGAAACTCTACGGGCAACAGCCATTTCTCCCGTTTTCCATTGAACAAGACAGAATCAGAAACCCATGTCCAGCCAACCGCCATTTCATAGACCCCCTGAACAGTCTTACCCTTACTTAAATCCTGAATTTTTTCTTCATCAGGCGTCACAAACTGCTGATATGCAGATGTTTGACCGGGAAGTGCATCCCAGCCGTCCTCTTGCATATAGACTTTAAGCTGTGGGAGTTCTAGACAATCTTCTGTTGTCTTTTTGAGTTTTAGTTCACGTATTTTCTCTTTAGACTCAGCACTGAGAACCTCTTTTGAATAGTCAACAAATTTTTCTAGCAGTGTCTGTTTTGCTTCACATATTTTTACAACATAACTTTTCAGAGTTAGTTCAGAAAGATCACTGGATTTAACAACATAGAATTTATACTTCTCTGTAGAAATTAACTCCCGTTCAATTGCAAAATCAGGAATGTCATTAACCATTACAACAAACTCTTTTTGCGAAGATAGAGTAAGACGTTGGATTGTATCTTCTTCAACTAACAACTCCACTGCGTTAACAAGCATCTTCTGCGCATTTTCTTTATTAGCAACAGAGAGAGCCGTTAATTTTCCATTGCTGACAACCAATAGTTCATCTTCTTTTTCAGTGAATTCTTCACCACTCTGTACAACCTTTTTGTTTAAAACAGTGATTCTCCCAGTTTCACTATTAACCTGACTGGTCACTGAAACAGTAATCGCTCCATTTGTTGTAGTAAGAGTATATGTTGATTCGATTTCATAGTCTATATCACTAACTAAAGATAAAGGATTAACACTTTTTATCAAAGCCTTTGGTTCCATTAAAGACATTGCATTATATGCCTTAATTGCAGATTCTTTTGTTAAAGATGCTTGAACATCATTATAAAGTGCATCATTTGTGTTTCCAATAGATTTTTGATCAGATAAAGCAGTGTCTGCTGCAGAAACACTACCTACTAACAACAACATCAGAACCGATAGTATTATCATATTGTTCCAAAATTTAAGCGTAACTTTTTTCAACTGCCTATTTAACAACATTTTTTTCATTTTTTCACCTTCGTCCATATACATCTACTACCTATTTATATCGCTCTTCTTTATATACTACTTTTGGAACAGTTTTTTGATTGTTACAAAAAGAGTATGGTAAAGATCTTTGATAGTACAGTTCAGCAATCTTTTATTCTGCAACGTTATCTAGCGGCTCCATTTGTTCTTTTTTGTAACAAACGGTTTTTCGTCCTTTCTTTATAACCTCAATGATATCTGCTTGTTCTAACACTTTTATATTATAATTTATCGTCTGAGGTTTCTTACCAAGTTTTACGGCAATTTCTTTTTGGGTAATACCCTCATTTTCTTTAATGACACCAATGATGCTGATTTGAAACTCAGTAAGTCTAAACCGCTGCTCTTTTGGAAACTTCATGCCTGTAGGATAAAAAGCCCGATACCTGAGGCCCTCCCTCCGTGATTTAATAAGCTCAGTTTTCTCAAGCACACTTAGATGATATGAAAGTGTTCCGTTTTTTACATCCATCCCTCTTCGAATTTGATTATAATGAACACCGGGATTTGTCCGGATATATCCATATATCTGCCCTCGTACAAACTGATCAAGAACGTCTTCTTTTTGAATACGTGTATACATAGGAATGATAAGTGGAAGAAGTGCTAACAGTTTATATTTCCCCGTTTCTGTTAAAGCAAAAAGACCAACAGCCAGTGCACTAATACTTGTAGAAGTTGTTACAGCTACAGGTTCTTTGTTCTCTTTCACCCAGAGATATCCATGTACAAGATGTCCTTCATATTTTATCTTGTAGTTTTGTTTGATGGAATGGGTAAAGCCAAAATCATCAGTGACATTTAAAGTAAGATCATATGTACCACTTTTTTTATAGATATGAGTAGCAGTTTTTTCATCGATGTTATAACTTTCAACGTTTCCATCCCCCCAGTCTACTGAATAACGTTGAATATTTTCATGCAAAACTGGATTATCTAACTCATTAAAAACAATGTTTACTTTGTATTCATCAAGATTATCAATAGACTGATCAAATGTGGCTGTTGCAGTAAAATTATTAATAGGGAGAACAACAAATTTTGAAACCTTTAGAACCGCATCCTGAGTAGAAATACTCACCACAAAACCATCTTCATAACTAAAAACAGTACTTCCCTTTGGAAGAATACTAGTATCTTCATCTGAATATTTTATAACAACTCGTTCATCAGGTAGTTTCACGGCTATGCTAGTAGTAGGCAGCTCAATCATACCATGTGTATTCCCATCCAGTTCTATCATACTACTTTCAAGATTACTATTGCTAACAATTACAGAATACAACTCACCAAACTCCATAACTTGTGACTCTTCACGTGAGATAGAAAGGGTATAAGAAGACTTGGAAGCAGATAATGCATCTTCAGAAGGGGTTGAAGCGAGAATAGCAGAAATGTTGAAGAGAAAGACAACTGTAAATATACCAAGGATGATGAAATATCTCTTTACCATTTTAGAGTGATACCAGTTCATAGTATGTTTTCCCATAATTTCTTACTATATATTTAAGGAGCGGCAGCCTATTTATATGTTTTGAGACTAAATTTTGATTGTTGTATCACTGGTTTAGTACAGAAAATCCAATTCAAAAGGATATGAACCACTTTATCGATCATATCAAAAAAACAAATCTTTAACCCCAATAAAACTATATATTCCTCCTTGCATTAAGTTGTCAAATACCCTGGAGAAAATTGATATGGCGACAAAAACAGTTATGTGTCCTCGTTGTAAAAACAAGGTTACAGTTCAAGTAAATCCTGGAGCAAAAACCTATATTACTTGCCCTAAGTGTAACACTAAAGGTGTTTTTACATTTCCAGAAGAAGAAACAATCGTAAAAAAAACAGATGCTCCTCCAGCAATAGAGGTAAATGGCCTTGTAAAAATGTTCAATGGCTTTAGGGCAGTCGATAATGTCTCATTTAAGGTTAGATCTGGAGAAATCTTTGGTTTTTTAGGCCCTAATGGCGCTGGAAAGACAACAACAATCAAAATGCTTACATCAATACTTAAGCCAAGTCAGGGTACAGCAAAAATTGGTGGATTTGATATTAGAACGAATGCCATTAAGGCAAAAAAAATCATTGGGTATATGCCAGATGTCCCAGGTTTTTACGGAGAAATGAAAGCAGAGGAAATATTACATTTCTACGCAGAATTCTATAAAATTGATAAAAATTCGAGAAATAAAAAGATAACAGAACTTTTAAAAATGATGCAATTAGAAGAATTTAGAAAAAAGAAAGTAAAAACTTATTCTCGCGGCATGAAACAGAAACTTGGATTTTGTATTGCCCTAATTAATGATCCGAAAATTCTAATTCTTGATGAACCTACTATTGGCCTCGATCCACAAACCATTCATTTCTTTAGAAAAATGTTAACAAATCTTAACAAAAAAGGCATTACAATATTTCTCTCTTCGCATATTCTTTATGAAGTGCAAGAAATTTGTACAAGAGTAGGAATTATAAATCACGGAAGAATAATTGCATTAGATACTATCGATGAACTCATAAAAAAGACTACATCAAAGAAAAATAAAAAAGTTTTAATTACTTTTGAAAACATAACAGAAAAAGCAATAAATTCAGTAAAAAAAATACCTGGAATAATTGATATTCAAATAAATGAAACAAGAAAACGGTTGGAGATTGAAATAAATCCTGGAAAAAATATTGTTCCAATAATTAATCAAACACTAGTCGAAAATAAAATTGCAA
>JAUWCF010000179.1 GCA_030609445.1 Thermoplasmatota archaeon
CCCCCTACAGCGTATAACCGAAATCCTCAATACGATATAAAATGTTTTGTTTGTCCATGTTTCAAAACAGAAGCCGACCATCCCAATCATTCCCAATAATTTTCAGGGCCCAATAGATAAACTACTTAAACAACAGATTGATAAACCGACTCCGGAAGTGACTTGATATGAAAAGTTTTGTTACTGGCGGTGCTGGATTTATTGGAAGTCATCTTGTTGATAGACTCATAGATGACGGGAACTCTGTCACTGTATATGATGATCTTAGTTCCGGTAAAAGGGAATTCATAAAGCATCACCTAGGGGACAATAAATTTACTTTTATTGAAGCAGATTTAATAGATAATGAAAAAATTACAGAAACAATAGCTGGGCATGATGTTGTTTTTCATATTGCTGCAAATCCGGACGTTCGTTTAGGTCCCAAAAAACCAGATATTGCAAAGAAAGACATTCTAGCAACCTATAATCTTCTTGATGCAATGCGAGAAAATAATATCAAAAAAATAGTATTTTCTTCTAGTAGCGTTATTTACGGTGAAACACCACCATTTCCACTTCCCGAAAATTATGGCCCTCTCCTTCCAATTTCAGTTTATGGTGCAGCAAAGCTTGCCGCTGAGGGTTTGATTAGCTCGTTTTGTCATACTTTTGACATGCAAGGCTGGATTTATAGATTTGCAAATGTTGTTGGCGAACGTGGGACACATGGCGTAATTGTTGATTTTATTAACAAGTTAAGAAAAAATCCAAACGAGCTTGAAATCCTGGGTGATGGTAAACAGAAAAAACCTTATCTTGATGTTAAAGACACTGTCGACGGAATGTTTTTTGGTTTTGAACGTGCAAACGAACAGATCAATTTATTTAATCTTGGTTGTGATACTACAACAGAAGTAACGCGAATTGCTGAGTTAGTTGTAGATGAAATGGGTTTACAAAACGTTGCGTTCAGATATACCGGTGGGAAACGAGGATGGAAAGGAGATGTTCCGCAGTTTCAGTTTGACGTAGAAAAGATAGGAAAACTTGGTTGGAAAGCAAAATATAGTTCTGATGAAGTAATAAAAATGGCCATACGAGACGTCCTAGACGCCAACATTTAAATCGCCTTTTTTAATACTCCCATCAATGGAAATATCAATCATCGGAACTGGTTATGTGGGGCTTGTGAGTGGTGCTTGTTTTGCAAAGTTTGGAAATAATGTCATATGTGTAGATATCGATAAGGAAAAAATTGAAAAGATAAACAACAGCATATCTCCAATATATGAAGATGGATTAGAAGATCTTTTGTTAAAATATAAAGAGAATATTAAAGCAACAGATGACTATAATTATGCAATAAATAATACTGAGATAACTTTTATTTGTGTTGGTACCCCATCAGAAAGTGATGGTGGAATAGATCTATCTTATGTGAAAGAAGTTACAATTAAAATAGCGGAGATATTAAAGGAAAAAAATGACTGGCATCTTGTTGTAGTGAAAAGTACAGTTCTTCCTGGAACTACAAGGGATATTGTCTTGCCATTATTAGAAAAGCATTCTGGGAAAAAAGTGGGAAAAGACTTTGGTCTTGCAATGAATCCTGAATTTTTAAGAGAGGGGATTGCAGTAAATGATTTTCTAAGACCAGATAGAATTGTAATTGGAACATATAGTGATAAAAGCAAAGAAATTTTGAGGGGATTATACAAGAAGTTTTCATGCCCTCTTTTTGAAACATCACTTTCTGCAGCCGAGATGATCAAATATGCAAGCAACTGTTTTCTGGCAACTAAGATTTCTTTTATGAATGAAATTGGAAATTTCTGCAAGAAATTAGATATTGACTCATATGAAGTTGCTGATGGAATGGGTCTCGACAATAGAATAGGCAGGGCTTTTCTTGATTCGGGTATAGGCTGGGGTGGCTCGTGTTTCCCAAAGGACCTTCATGCCCTTCTTGCATGGACTAGGAAAGAAAAAGAAGAGGCAAAGATAATAGAAAGTGTCATTGAAGTAAATGATCTACAGCCTCTAATGCTTATTGAACTGTTGAAGAAACATATACCAAATCTAAAAGGGAAAACAATTGGATTACTTGGTCTGGCATTCAAACCAAACACCGACGATATAAGAGATAGCAGAGCAATCCCGATAGTTGAAGAATTACTCAAAAAAGAAGCTTACGTGAAAGCATATGATCCAAAAGCAACAGAGAATTTTAAAAAAATTTATCCGCAAATAGAATACTGTTCTTCTGCAAAAGAAATTCTAAATTCTGACGCACTTCTCATTACTACAAAATGGGATGAATTTAAAAAATTAGATTATAAAGGAAAAATTGTTATAGACGGGAGAAGATTAAAGGAAGCTAAATCTGCAAAAATATACGAGGGAGTATGCTGGTAAATGGAAGTTAAAAAAGCGGTAATTCCGGCAGCGGGTCTAGGAACAAGATTCCTACCGGTA
>JAUWCF010000151.1 GCA_030609445.1 Thermoplasmatota archaeon
GGACATCTAATTCCTTAACCCTGCTGTATATTCTAGCGTTCATATCGGCAACAAGTGACACATAATAGAATTCGTAGTCACCTGAATTATATACATTCGTGATCGGTTAAGGAAATTCTACTAAGCATTTTTATCCTATAAAACGCATCCTGTCTGCCAGGACGGGATGCAAAATGAAAAACAAAAAGAATGTTAAAAAATCAAGATCAAATCCAATTCTTGAAGAAGAACTGAACAAGCTTTTTTCGCCTGAATGGCTCCGAAAGACAGCGAAGGAAACAGGTCTTATTAAAAGACTACGTAAGATAGATCCGGTGTTATTATTCTGGACGCTTACGTTAGGGTTTGGTGTTCAATTACAGCGTACGTTAGCCAGTCTACATCGAGAGTATGAAGAGCGGGGTTGTATACAGATAAGTCGTGGTAGTTTTTATGATCGTTTCAGTCCTGAGTTGGTGAAATTTCTTCATGTTTGTGTAGTGCATGGAATGGAACAGTTGGCTAAAAGTTCACATAATGCTCTTAAGGAGAATCTTTCAGTTTTTAAGGATCTGCTTATTCAGGATAGTACAATTATTCGTGTGCATGAAAAACTGGCTAAGAAATGGCCTGCGGTGAGAACTCGGAAAGTTGCTGCTGGTGTCAAGGTCTCTCTTCTTGTTAGTGCTGTAGCAGATGGTGTTAAACGTGTAGCTATCTATGGAGAACGGACAAGTGAGGTTAAGACATTGAAGATAGGTCCATGGATCAAGGATCGTATCCTGTTAATCGACTTGGGTTTTTACAAGCATCATATCTTTACAAGAATTGCTGAGAATGGTGGTTTTTTTGTCTCTCGTTTAAAAGGGAATGCAAATCCATTGATCGTTTCTGTGAATAGCATATGCAGGGGAAGAAGTATTGATGTGGTAGGTAAACGAGTAGGTGAGGTATTGCCGAAACTTAAACGTCAGATATTAGATGTTGAAGTAGAAGTACAGATTAAACGCAGGAAACACAAAGGAAAACAGAAGAAAGATGTATCAAAGTTTAGACTTGTCGCTGTCTATAATGAAGAGGAACGGCGATATCATGCATACATGACCAATATATCTACAGATGTGTTAAATGCTGATGAGATTGCACGATTGTATTCAGCCAGATGGCATATAGAGCTAATTTTCAAGGAGCTTAAGAGCAGATATGGAATAGATATCCTTCCAACATCAAACCCTGAGATAGTAAAGGCACTACTCTGGGTAGGAATATTAACACTACTTATCTCAAGAAAAGTGTACATGCTTGTATGTGGAAGAAGTCTTGACAAAGCTGTCAGATACACACATTTACGATGGGCGACAATATTTGCAGAAAAATCATCACGACTCATGGATCGTGTATTGAATTATGCCGGATTAAACCCAGATATGATGGAATTCTTTCAAGTATGTGAAAGTCAGGCACTTGATCCAAACGTAAATAGAAAGAGATTAACAGATGTGTGGAGGGCTTAACCGATCACGAATGAAAAGCGATTAAACTTTCATCTGGCGACCACTTGGGAAATGCGCCTTCTCCGATCACTTCAAGACTTCCAACTGCAATACATCCCGATAATCCAGTAACTAGCAGAAATATCGCAATTGTTGTTGATACTAAGATTAATTTTATTTTGTTTTTCATAATCATATCACCGTCACTATATTTTTCCAATATCTTCTGCTTTTCATCATGTTATTATAAGATATTGATATTTATATGGATTTACCCAATTCTTTTCCAAATCTATCCCAATTTTCTGTATTAATATAGATATTTGAAAAAAGGTTCATAACATGTTTTATCGCACTAAAAATATATCATCTGTATTGAAAGTTAAAGATGCTTTTCTTTCCATCTCTGAAGAATCATACCTAAGATTTTGCCATATATAAGTCCATATGCAAGTATAACGGTTATAAATGCAATGAAATATGGCTCAAAAATACGTCCCAACTCACGTCTATTAATCTGCCAGTTAATACCGTAATGTGCCATTAAAAACCCTGTAATTATTAGTAGAGTCAAAGGTAGCATTACAAAAACCAGGTTTTTTCTACTTTCTTTTCCCTTAATTTTGTTTAGTGCATATGCAGTTAAGATAGCTGTTGGTGGCAGAACTGGCAGAAAATATCTCATATCTTCAACAGGAACCTGACCTACCCAAGTCAGTTGCATATAAATAAAGAGGGTGGGAATCATCCAAAATAGTAACAGCCAAGCTCTGTTTTTTCTAAAATCTAACAAAAATCCAAGTGGTGCAATAAACAGTGTCGGCAGAAGTAAAAACAACTGAGGCAGTACGCGATCAAACGTATTTTCTAATCCTTCTAAAGAGGGGTTGAAATATTGTTCAAACATGGTTTCACCCGGAGTTTCAAGTGTGGCATTTCCACTTTCTCCTACTTCAACTCTAGTATCCATTTGATATCCACTGTTTAGAGGTCCTCCAAATAAACTGATGTTATAACTTGCCAACAGACCGCCAATTACAAGTAACCCCAAGATAAAAGGTAACGATTTTTTAATAGATGATAGAGTGTTTGTAAATATTGATAGACAAAACTTCTTTTTACTTCTTTTTTTTGCTTGTGAATTCTTTGAAGTAATATTGCTTTCCGAGCGACTTTTTTTGAAGAGCAGGATAAGAATATAAACAAAAGGACCTGCGAGAACGATTACTGTGGAATATCGCATGGTGACAGCAAATGCAAAACTTAGTCCTCCTAAGAATCCTAAAACTATCGGTAAAAACATCCGATTTTTTTTGATGGTATCTTGTATTGACTCTATAAACAATGCAATGCCTGCTGTTGCAAATGCCATTGCTGCATAATCTGCCATCCCTCTTCCGTATATCAGTACCATTGCAAGGCCACATGTCATAACCAATATGCTTGCAATTACAGCTGTTTTTTGGTCGTACAGTCTTTTTGTTAGAAAATATGTTGAAATACAAGCAATGGCACAGGTAAAAATGTTTATGAAATGTATCATCCCAGGTATCCAAAAAGGAATGATAAGATAACAGTATCCTGGCGGCCAATGATTAGCGATAGCGTAGTCTCCATCTACTTTAGTGATGCCTGAAGCAACAGGAGGAAAAATATTGTTTGTTTCTTTTTTTGCAACTACATGATACGTCTGAGACATACTGGTTATTTGAAGGGAATAGTTGCCATATTCATCTGTTATGCCTATTGGATTTTTTTCTTTCAGACCAAGATATATGTCTAC
>JAUWCF010000152.1 GCA_030609445.1 Thermoplasmatota archaeon
GTTATACTAATGCAGGGCAGCCAAAACCCTATGGTGTCGGTTGATTCTACATAAATATACAACTGCTATTTAGGATAAAATTTAAAATAGTGAATACTTTTATATAGACAACTTAAATCATGAACCATAGTTACTAGATAGCATAAGGAGAAAAAATAGTGTTTTTTACGTTGAGTTATATCATAGATAATGGGTATTTACACTAAGTGAAACAAAGAAAGTAAAAGAATAAAAGAGGAAAACCTGTTTTATTGGTTTTATTATGAATAAACAGACGACATCTTAGGGTGTAAAACCTTGCCTTTCAAGGCAAGAGCCCGGATGACACAAATGATTAAATAAACATCTGCATATAAAGACAAGGACAAAAAAATGAAAGTATGTCACACGAATGGTAATATCACAATAATGGATTCCAATGTCTAAACCTGTAGTATCAACTGTTACAGTTATTGGATCATGTTCTCCATTTGATACGCCACTAGTTGGAAATACATCGACCCATAATTCATCCCCGAATAGCTCATGGGTAAGCTCACAGCATCCTCTGCCTCTCCAAGTATGATACTTTTAGATATTTAGTAAAGATTATAACGGTCTGTTTTTTACAGTCTAGATACAGAAATATGTCTTGTCCAAAGTATAACGACTATGTAAGAGGGCGATATAAATTTACAATAAATGGGGAATAAATTATGAAGACATCTGAAGAATATAAAGAAAGCCTCAAAAAGATGAAGCCTAACATCTACAAATTTGGTGAGTTAATAGAAGATGTTACCACAAATCCTGCAACGAAAAGAACAGTTGCGGGTCATGCACAGATATTTGATGCATCGCAAAAACCTGAGTATGAAGAGATTCTTACAACAAAATCATGTTTAACTGGTAAACAGGTGTCACGGTATCTCTCCATAATTAGTAGCGCTGAAGACATGATTGCAAATGTGCGTATGAAACGGCTGATGTTTAATCTCACTGGCACTTGTACAGGTGGAAGATGCGCAGGATTTAATGCAATTAATGCTATGTGGGCAGCAACTTTTGATATGGATAAAAATCTGGGAACAGACTATCATAAAAGAATCCGGGAATGGTTAAAGGATGCGCAAAAACGTGATATCACCATTTCAGGAGCACTTACTGATCCAAAAGGCGATCGCTCTAAACCTCCAACACTGCAGAAGGATCCCGATATGAATCTGCATGTCATTGAAGAAAGAAACGATGGCATTGTAGTCAGAGGCGCAAAGGTTATGATCTGTGGTGTCGCTGCTGCAAATGAAATATTTATAATGCCTGGTACTGGATATAAAGAACAGGATAAAGATTATGCTGTCTCTTTTGTCATCCCTAGAGATATTGAAAATCTCACAATTGTTGAGACAAGACGTCCCAGTGATATGAGAGAACAAGAAGAAGGCTTTGATATTCCTGTCGATATTGGTGGTATAACCCAGGCATATCTCTTGTTTGAAGATGTCTTTATTCCAAAGGAACGTATATTTATGTGCAAAGAGTCCTCGTATGCTCTTCAGGCAGTGATGAACTTCATCGCACCGTACCGGGCAGCTATTGGTGGATGTGTCGCAGGTCAAGGAGATGTTATGATTGGTGCTGCAGCACTTATAGCCCAGGCAAATGGTCTTTCTGAAAAAATGTTCAGACAAAAAATTACTCAGATGATCATAAACAATGAAACCACTTTTGGTATGGGTATTGCTGCAGGTGTTCTTGGCCACAAGCATCCTTCAGGCGCATGGATTCCAGATGCATTGCTTTCTAATGTAAACAAGGTCCATGTTGCAACACTTCCGTATGATACTAAACGTATAACACAAGATATTGCGGGTGGCATTGCTGAGACAGGTTGTCTACCATCCTGTCAAGACATTAACAATCCAAACTATGGAAAGCTTCTGAAAAAGTATCTTAAAGCTAATTGTTCAGGAGAAACACGAGCGAAAATTGCTCGGCTTATCGAATGGCTCACGATTGGTGCTGGTGTTCCTGGTTGTATGCATGGCGGTGGTTCTCCTGATGGCGCGAAAATGATGATCAATGCAAAAAGTGATATCAATCATTATATAGAGCTTGCAAAACGTCTTGCTGATATTAAAGAAGATATTCAAGTGGAACCAAAGAAAAAATAGAGATACCTCAATGTAAATCATTACCCCTTACACGCAATAAAATTGCGTGGCTTTTCCCTCAAGGGGAAGAAAACGCCTTTCGGCGTTTTAAGTTTAATCTCCATGCGATTCATCCCACAACTTAAAAGTTGGGGATTTCTCGCTTGGATTGGTTAAGAAAATATTTATAATATGGCTAAAATTTTATAAAAATTCTCAATAATAATTATGATGGAAATTGTTATATATTACGTCGATTATAATGTATATGGGGTAAATTATGAAAAAACGAACAATTGTATCAATTGCAATCATTTCTCTCATGGTATTTGGGGGTATAGTTGCAACGGCAGCTACAAATAACATTGAATCCGCCGATGGAAACGGCAACCAATTCGGCATCTTTGAAAGAATACGCAATAGAATACGAGATACACTTGGAGTATGTCAAGGAGGATGTAACCTCGTCGAGATAACAGGTATACTGGAATATGATGAAGTATATTTCTTCATTGGAGACGTGGAACTGCATTTTGGACCAAATTGGTATATCACTTCAGCAATAGCTTCATTAGACTATGACGGTGACGGAGAAGAAGAACTTATCATCGATGAGCTGTTAGGGCTCGTAGGTACAGAAGTCACAGTTGAAGGACATATGCAATCCGAAGATTGGATGAGCGTATTTACTATCAATGGCATGGTGTATCGAGAACCAGGGCAACCAATCTGGGCTTCACAACACCACTGGCGATGGCGCCACAATGATAACGTGAAACCATAGATACTCTCCCACATTCTTTTTTTTAGCCAAAAAGATATCTTGAAACAATAGTTAGCACAAAGGTATTATTGGTTTTTAAGACTAGAATATCTTTGGTGGTTTTGATATATTTCAACGATTCGAAGCATTGAAATATTATGCAGAATCAACAGATGTGAGATAAGGGCTCTTTCCGTATCTCACTCTTTGCAAAATAAGGATCTGTAAAATATAGGGTTATCAGATCAGGGTTGTAAAATATGGGTTGTCGAATCTGGATTATATAATATCTTTTCCTTATTAATC
>JAUWCF010000148.1 GCA_030609445.1 Thermoplasmatota archaeon
CAAGTGGGTGCACGTTTCATACTACTGACTACCCGTCTGTATTCTTAACCCCGTTAACCCTTTGAGCACCAGCAGTCTGCGGTAAGGCTGCTCACTTCCGTGTCTCACCCGGTTTCCACAGCAAAGATGAACATACAACCCTCCAGTTATATGAACTCATCACCCCCGATCCCGAAGGACAAGGTTTCATCGTCAACAAACGGATCAATAGATGCTCGTTACACCGCCTATTGAATTCGACTCCAGCATAAAGACGATTTCTGGTAACAGGGAACGCCTAACACCCCAGTCTATTCCACACCTATCGCCATTTCTACCGATAACGTCGCTCAATTTGTCCACGATATCTAAATAATCGGAAGAATATCCACGTTAAGCAAATTGCGAGGAATGCAACAACACCGGCAACAGTAAACCACTCCTGCGATAATACAGCCCCACCTGCGGACTGATACATGCCAGCATAGTATGAATGTTGAATGAGCAGATAGATACAAATAGCAATAATAGCAAAGACTACTATATCTATGTAGAACGACATTTTGTCCCAAGTTTCTCTATCTATTTGTTGTTTTCTGGCTTCAGTCATAAAAACCAACCTACATACAGCATAAACAAATCCATATATGAAGCTTATGCTAAAATTCAGAAAAAATCAGTAAGTTTCGTCATTTTTACCTTATCACTCTTAAATAAAGAATCAATAGACTTCTCAACAAGCGTGATCCGCTGAAGAGCATAGGTAGGAAGATTATATTTCTCAGCAACTTCCCTAGATATAGCAAGATATTTCTTCACCGACATCTCATGAACCGTAAGCGTAAGTTTTCCACCGCATTTAATACAAGATCCTTGAAGAGGCATACGACGATACGACGTATTACAATGAGGGCAACGAACAGACTGCTTACTAAATGCACGTAGATTACCAAGGATATCAGGCAAAAAGTGTCTTTCAATTACTCTATAGGCAACATCAGCCTCATCAACCGCCCTAATTTTTGCAGCAAGACTAAGCTGCACATCCATCTTATCCATCATGCTCTTAAGTGTTTTATACAATGATTCCTTTGGGCCAGCAGAAATATCACCAGTATCATGAGTAAACCCAAATTGTTCATATTGCAGATCAGTACCAATTCGTGATGCGACAAGCCCCATCATTGATTCCACATTTTTTGAATGCTCATGACGTAACGTTGCCTCATAAAACTCAAGAGGATACCGAGAAAGTGTGTCAATGTTATGTGCTTCTTTATCTATTTCAGATGGATCAAGACGCGTAGTGATAATAAGTGGTAAATCCATTCTCCCACCACGTTTATCAGGAATATATGAATGAGAAAAGTTCAAAAGAGCATCCATTAGCAACATCTGGCCGTCTTCGTCCCCATCGCAGTTATTTGACAGAATCAAATTATTAATTGGAAAGTTATGTAAATCCTCAACCTCAACGTCATAGAGGAATTCAGAATCTGATTTAATAGGGATCATCTCTTTGATGCCATCGAGGATGAAGTCACCAAATATCGTTAATCTTGGTTTTTTTTCCTTGTAAATTACAGATTCAAGCATTGACTGTTTTCTTTCTAATGTAAAACCAATCTTTTCAAAAAATTCTCTTGCATAAGACGAGCGGATAGAAAGATAATGGAGATGGAAAACAGGTGATTCTCCTTTTTTATCATAAAATTTCTTTGCAAGACCACTTGCCTTTTTACTCTCTTCTTTTAATCGATAAAAAATGCCAAAGCGAAGTAACTGAAAACCAATATCATCTAATAAACCACGATTAACGGAAGAACATGTGACGTGTAATCTATTCTTTTCTACTGAACCATCACCTGAGAAATATGCTCGAAGTAATCCTTTCATCTTATGTTTTGGTAGTGCGATAAATCTTGATGGTATTCTCTTATTCTTTGCATTACTTCCTATACGTAAGATATTAACAAAAAAATCATGAATTAGTCTATTAGATATGGAAATACCGTGGTCATCTCTGTAAGGATGAATGCCGAAAACATCGTTGATGCTGTTGAGTACATCATCACGAATTTCCTTTTCAGTGCAAGCAATTCCTATCTGATAACAACTTTTTTTAGTATACCTCGCATGTCCTTCAGAAATATAGTATCCCAAGAATCTCATAAACTGATTATTCACTTTGATCATCCTAGGTATTATAGTATGATCTCTCTTAACCCCAAGAGTACATTCTTTTGGTATTGCATCCATCGTCTCATGGCATAATTCAAGTAACTTTAAAAGTGTAAAAAGAGGGATACTATGTCTATAAATATAATTAGAAAATGTTTTTTTATTGATTTCAAGCTTTTGTGATGTAAGTTTTAATCCACCAAGTTTTTCCACACAGCATCTTACTAATTTTTCAGTACCTCTAACCATAATATCTGTACATTTATCATTTATCTGTGCAAATTCCAAAAGTAAATCTATCTCTTCGATGTTATTACTGGAAATCTCTACCTTGTGAGAAACAAAAAATTTGTCATCTTTATGCAACTCTAGCATTTTCTTGGTTTGGATATTTCCATTGGACCATACCAAAACCCGATGCATCGGTGATGAAATAAAACCCCTACCTGATTTTAATTTAATTTTGAAAAGGTGTTTTGGTGCTTTTACTTTAATTACTGATTTAATCTTTTTAATTTCAGATTTTCCATTCTTAGGATTTAGAGCATAAGTACATACGCCTTCAACAGTCTTTTGTTTCGTGTCAAATTCATCAACAATAGTTTCATTAGAGTCTACAGTGCAATAGAAATCCTGTAAACTTGTAACAACTGGTTTTTCAGAAATCAGGGTTAAAATGTTTGTGTCAGGCGAGAGACAATTCCTCCTTTTTGCAGCATGATAATAAGGATGAGCAAAACAAACTTGTGCGCTTGTAAATCCAATGATTCTTGCGAGAGATCCAGCTGATGTATGAGGAGCAAGCCCTATTACCAGATGTCCTGTTAAATCCTTTGGTTTTCTACATTTATAGAAACGCTCCAGTCCATAGAATTTTACGAGTAAATCATCAATAAACTTTGAGACTTGTAAAAAGTATTCAACACAGGAATTAGCAATGATGACATCTTGAACTTTTAACTCACATATCTGCTCATCGTTTTCTAAATCATTTCCAAGATAATCTGTTGTATATCCCAACTCCTTCAACTGATCTAAGGAGACACCGATTTCTTTTGGTTTGAAATGGGTAAGCGGTGCATCAGTCATATCAAATCGTGTGGTACCGTCTTTGAAGACGTAGACGTTGTGTTTTGCACGGAG
>JAUWCF010000042.1 GCA_030609445.1 Thermoplasmatota archaeon
ATTTACAATTAGAGCAAAAGCAAGAGATATATTTGAGGATGAAAGCGACTGGGCATATCTTGAAGTAACAATGCCAGTAAATCAACAAACAACATATCCTTTTTTTCTACGGTTTTTAGAGCAATTTCCAAATGCATTTCCGATATTTAGATACTTATTGGGACTGTAAAATAAACATTTATATAACAGGTCTTCATTAGAATAATTAGAGGGAGGAAAAAAATGGGCAAACATTACCCAATCAAAAAGGGTTTAGTAGTTGCTGTTATTTTCTTATTTGCAGGAATGAATGTTATCCCATCAATTGGCACTACAGTAGTAAATAACTCTTCTATGACGACTTTTTATGACGGCAGCTTATCAGGCTACGTCAACAACACTCTTATGAACCCAATTGAGGGAGCAAGAGTGAGGGTGTATTTCCATGGAACATATGAAGAAGATTATACTGATTCATCTGGGTATTATCACGTGACGAACATCCCGATCTGCTGGTGCTATAAGAATTGTACGGCCTCTAAGGAAGGATACGAAACAGAGTGGGTTTGGCTCAGCATCTATGAGAATACAACCTATAACTTTGTCTTGACGCCTCTTACCCAGTATGACGGTAGCTTGTCAGGCTACGTCAACAACACACTTATGAACCCAATTGAGGGGGCAAGGGTACGAGTACATTTTCATGGCACATATGAAGAAGACTACACTGATTCATCTGGATATTATCGCGTTACAAACATACCAATATGTTACTGTTTGAAAAATACTACAGCATCAAAAGTGGGATACGAAACAGAGTGGATACTTCTTAGTATAACTGAAAATACGACACATGATTTTGTCTTAACATCGTTGGATCCTGTTCCTGATTTGGATTGTAATGGATGCTTGTGTTGGACTGAGGTAGAACCAGGGGCAATAGTCACTGGTAGTTTTACTGTTGAAAACATCGGCGATCCTGAATCACTTCTTGACTGGGAGATTGAATCCTATCCAGATTGGGGAACATGGACTTTTGATCCTGACAGCGGTACTGGTCTTAAACCAGAAGATGGACCGGTCACAATAGAAGTTGAAGTTATTTGGCCTGAAGAGACGAATGGTGGGGAAATTAAGATAGTTAATTGTGAAAACCCTGATGATTTTTGTACTATTAACATATGTGTACCGCCTCCTCCTCCGCCCCCTCAACCATTAACCTTTATTGGTACAATTAAAGATCTTGAGGTTCATAATGAATCATTAAATTTCCATGCCAATATTGTCTTTATTTTTTTCCTTGTAATACCTGTTGACATTTTGGTAAATGAAAATATAACAATTACAAATAATTACAAGGGTTTTATAGGGAGCAGATTCATTTTTGCTAGATTTTTCTTTAATGATCGATTGGACAACATCATCACAATATGACAGACAGACAAATTATGCCTGAATGCTAATGCGTTACAAGGATTTATATATAAGACAATCATTAGAAATATGGGGAAAGGTAATGATAAGGAAAGGTTTGGCAGTAGTAGTTATACTTTTATTTATTGGAATGAGTGTTGTACCTTCCACAGGAGTAGTTTTAAAAGAATCATATCAACCTGTTTCATCAGGAGCTACTTTATATGTTGGTGGAAGTGGACCTGGGAACTATACAAGGATTCAAGACGCAATTGACGATTCAAATATTGGAGATACGGTTTTTGTTTATGATGATTCATCACCATATATTGGGAATTTATTAATGGATAAATCAATCAATTTAATCGGGGAAAATAAAGAGACAACGGTTATTGACGGTGGGTATGATATACAAGTAATTTGGGTTGAGGCAAGAGGTATAACCATTAGCGGCTTTACCTTGCAAAATGCAGATACTGGATTATTTGGGAATATGAAAAACTGTATTGTTTCTGACAATATTTTTTCATGCCCTCAAGCTGGTATCGCTTTGTTAAAATCTTCAAACAATCAAATTTTCAATAATGAGGTAGTAAGTGGCCATGTAGCAGGTATTGCTTTTCTCTACGCCTCTTACAGAAATCAGGTATTTGATAATACTATTCGTAATACTTATGCTGGCATCTATCTCACAGACTCTTGTATTTTCAACAAAATATTTAGTAACACAATCAAACAATGTTCTGAGTATGGTATTTGGATTTATGAGTCGTTCTTGAATTCCGTCAACAAGAATAATTTCATAGACAATGAATGTAGTGCATATTTTGAAAATTCATCATTTAATCTGTGGTTGGGGAACTATTGGGACGACTGGTCGTTTTCACGCCCACGGCCGATTAACGGAACACGGTATGGTCCTTTACTAAAAACAACGGATCCATGGACGACTTATGACTGGCATCCCGCACAAGAACCATACGATATTTAGGCAAACTTACGAAGTTTGATCTATAAGATGCATATAGTAAACTCCATTATCAAATAGTATGGTTCAAAAAAATGAACATATGTTCGATAAAGTGAACATAAAGCCTCTCCCCTAAAAACTTATAATAATTTATTATTTCTTCTTTCCAACAATTAAAAACTTCCATTCCTTTCTGTTTCCTTCTTTTTCAACAACAGAAAAACCAGCATTGAAAAAAAACTGTTCAACCTGATCAATGGTATACGCATCTTTATACACATCAATATGGTACTTTGTCACATCTGCCCCTGCTTTATTGAAGAGCATATGAACCTTGATGAGAAATAACCGCCAGACGGGAAAATCTTTGTTGATTACCTCAAGAATTACACATCCATCTTCTTTCAAAACTCTAAACATTTCTGAAAAGCTCTTTTTTTGATCTTTCCAGTACGTTAGACTAAACCGGCTTACAACAATATCCGCTGAATCATCATCTACAGGTATGTTTTCAGATGACCCAAGCCTTGCCTCAAAGGTATCAAAACATGCATTCTGTTGTGCTAAGCTAAGCATTTTTTTATTTGGGTCAACTCCAATGATTGTTGCATTAGGTATCTGTGTATGAAGTTCTTGTGAAAGTAACCCAGGACCAACACCTAAGTCAATAATGACTGGCTTAGCGTTTGTAACATATTTTTTAACAATATCTGCAAGATTCTGATAAAGATCAGGATATTTCTTCATATATCTTGCAAATTTTTCAGCAGTTTTATCATCGATCAAACCATCACTCCAACAGCCAAATACACTTCATTATTACAATGACTAAAACTTAAATGAGAAAATAATCTTTTTGATTTAATTCAACAAATCTCAAATCAGTAAGAAAACTATGATTGATATGATCGCTGATTATCTTTTGTCACCACAAGTTTTTTTGATTCAACAACTGTATAATCTTCAACTTCATTAATAGACACAAGATCAACAGTTCTACCAAGACCATAGCTATACAATATACCAGAAAGTGATACATTCATTGACTCATTACTTCCGTCATCGATGAATAATCGTAAATGATACGCATTCTCCACACCAAAGTTCTGATTAATATTCACTTTAGCATCATCACAGTCGCAAGCACATTCAACAGGAATCCATCCGTCATTTCCCATTGACCCTCCAACAAATACTTCGGTCCAAGCATGCGGAGTTGCTATAATACCCTCAGACTCTTCTTCTGAAAGAAGATACCCTCGAATAAACCTAGCAGGAACACCAGCTGCCCTACATAACGAAATATAGAGAAACGAGAGATCATCACAATCACCGGTTTTCTTTTGAAGCGTTACTGCTGCAGGTTGAACACTTCCACCCATCTTATGAATCTTGTATTCTGTGTTTTCTTTCAGCCAGATAAAGAGCTCTTTAGCAAGGATAAACGAGTTGTCCGTTTCTGCCTCCTCAACAACATTTTGAGCAATTGTTTTAATGTTTGCATTAGCAGGATCGATAAGCCGTGCAGAGCCGTTTGACTGCATCTGAAGATATTTCTTAGAAACAGTTGGATATAAAGTGCTGATTTCTTGAACTGCTACCGCATCGGCACCATTAAGATCAGAAACAAGAAAACTTTCTGCAACTACAGTAGCAGCTATCCCTAGTTCAAAGGTTGTCTCATCATCTCCTGAAATATTCCAACTAAGAAAACTATTATTTACAAGATTAACAACCTCAAAATCCTGAGCATATAACGGGTGATAACTTGGAATACCTTGAAATACTTCAGGTATGCCACAGTCATAGGTTACCGTATATTTTCCAGTACCCGTACACGTTACATTATATCCATAACGAATTGTATAACTAATTTTTGTAGGATGCGCTTCATATGTTGTAGGAAAATCAAGAAAAGAATCAATACATCCAGAAAATATGGGTACGAGTAATAAAACGATAGTTAGTATTGGAATTAAATTTTTATTTTTCATAAGAACGTCTTATTTATGTTTTAAAGAATCTTTTTGTTCTTCCTTGAGACTTTCTATATTTACATCCCTCATTCATAGGACACTTGATGCATTTTGGATCTGTCTCATAACAGAAGTTTTTCCCAAGTTGCGCAAGTGAATCAAGATACTTATAGACATTTTCCTTCATTTTCTGTGCTTCAACAGTCAACAACTCCATAGTTTTATCAGGATCATCAGTGTCTACCCAACCAAGTCGATTAGCTACTCGAGTAACTGCTTTTGCTTTCTCAGTTGTCGTATCTTTCTTCACAGGTGTCTCTGGTTTTGCAGCAACGTGTTCTTTATGCTCAGGTGCCGGTGCCGGTGCTTTAGGAATCTTTGGTTTAAAATCAGTCGGTTGACCATTCTTAAACACAGTAACCGATTTACCACCATGATTAGTTTCCCTTGTTCGTACCTCCATCATAATAGGAATCTGAATAGACGCACCAGAAATAAGTGCAACACCAATAGGTAGACGCTGTATCTCACGATATGTCTGAGTGGTGAGCCCCTCAACTGATTGAATAAGTGCCTTTAAATCATTAGGATTTGTCACCTTAAGTATAACATTTGTGTTACATTGTGAAATAACGTTTTTATCAACTTTTGCAGGACGCTGACTGACAACACAAAGCCCCATTCCAAACTTTCGCCCTTCTGAAGCAATTGTCCTCAATATGTTTGATGATACTGCAGATCCCAACCCTCGTTCAGGGCAGTAGTTATGTGCTTCTTCAACGATAAGGAGAAATGGCGGGATTTTCCCGGCTTTTCGATCATCAAATAATTCTTTAGTAAGACGAGCAACGACTACATCTTGAATATCAGGTGGAACCCCCTTCATATTGATTAGAGAACATTTTCCTTTCTTTACAAGATCAGAAGTTGTTGTTGATGTTTCTGAGAATACACCAATCGAATCAAGTGACTCAAGTGAGGCGACAACATTCCACCGAGCATTACTTTTACTTCGATTAACCGACTCAATAATATCTCGAAGGGTATAATGCTGTTTATACTCCTTCATCTCTTTGATTGATTGATACAGCACTCCAATCTGCGGACCAGAAAGCTTTGCTTGAAGAAGATCAATAATCTCCCGGGCCTCAAGATTGATACCATTTAAGGTAAGATGCTTCATATTCCCCTTATTTCCAAGAGGTGAATAGGCGACAAGTTGACTAGCATACTGCTGAGGTTTAATACCAAACTTTTCCATGTTTTTTTTGTCTTTTCGGTCAGTGTTTGACTTGGTAAGAGACATATATTCGCCATGGGTATCAATGATAACCATCGGGATTTTTTTCTTAAGAAACTCTTCAACTAAAACTCCGCAGACATAGCTTTTCCCAGCACCTGTTTTTGCAAGTACACAGATATGTTTTTGAACAAGTGCATCAATGTTGAGATACACCGGAAGGTTATGTCCCTTAAGAAGACCAAGATATGCCCCATTTGTTTTATCATTATGAAGACCAAGAACATGACGAATGAGATCCTCCTGAGCAAGTGCTATTTTACCTCCTGCATCAAAAGGAGTACGAGGAGCCTGTAAATATCCTCTTTTGTCTCTATACCCAATGACATCAGCATATGCAGAAACATTGGATTTAATATGCGGTAGTTCCTCATCGCTTTTCAACGTGGCTGCGTCTTGAAATTTTAAATCTGAATATTGTTTAATATCCATTACTTGAGCGAGTATATAGCCTTCTTTATGTGGTGCGGTGACATAATCAAACTTTCGAAGATTATGACCGTCAACAGTAAAATTAAACTCAGTTGAACCGACATCACCATAAATAATTCCGATAGATTCGTTTTTTCGTTGCATCCATAAACCCCGATATTGAGGAATAATAGCAAGACTTCTTATACTTTTTGTAATTTTTCACTCAATCTTTGCGGCAACCCTGCAAAGACCTCTAATGCTTCAATCTCCATAAAATGCAGAGCTCCAGGAATAATTAATGTATGAAGCGGGCCACCAAAATCTCTCTTTAATAACTCGTTTATTGAACTAGCTGCAACAATTGGCTCTGGTGAACCTGCCCTTGCAACAACACAGACAACGCTTTCTTCATCAAACAGATGTTTCTTTTGTTTTTCTTCCATTTCTAAAAGAAGTTTCAACCCCTCATTTGCCGTCATATATGCCTCCTTATCTGCTTGAATGTCAAGAAGAACAAGCGTATGAAGCCCCATCTTTTTATTCTCCAAAATAACAGAATACGGGCTTGTTGGAAAATAATCTTTCTCAGGAAATGCAAGTGTTGTCGTCCGCCCAAATTTATAGTTCTGAAGTCCAAGAAGACCCGGAGCTGCAGTGATAATACTTCCACTATGAATTATCTTTGTCGCAATACCTCGTCGTATGGCTCTTATCCTTAGATCAACATGAGTTGTAGCAATCATAGGATCCCCACATGTCAAAAAAACAACGTTTTCTTTTGAAGCGCAATCTAAAATCTTATCACCTTTCTCAGTTTCTTCCCGCGATAAAACTTCTACGTGTTTTCCAAAAGTTTGCTCAAAACTATTTTTTTTAAGGCCGATAAGTTTTGATGTATAAAACTCAGCAAAAACCTTATCACACTGTTTAATTTCAGATAATCCATTTAATGAAATATCCTTTTCACTATAGAGCCCTAGACCAATAAATAATAACTGTCCACCTGTCATATTTTCACAGACATCCATTTGCTTAGCCTACAAAAATGTTTGTTTTAACTTTGATAAATTCGAAAGTGTTTAAAACCAAAGATGCATTCTGACGTGTGGGCGACAACTACCAGCTCTTTTTGTCACTATAATAATATTCGTCTGCGCGTTTGATTGTTTTGTCGTTTCTTGTTGAGCATTTCTATGAAATCTACATGTTTTTAGTAGTTTCGATGGCATTATAAGGAGGAAAATAAAGAAAGATTTAAATCACACAAGGCACATTCCCCTGTTAGGAGGTATGAATATTATGGCATTTGTACATGATGGTTGGACTTTATATACCATGGACGTAACCTTGAAAGGTGGAAGAAATCAA
>JAUWCF010000129.1 GCA_030609445.1 Thermoplasmatota archaeon
AATCAATTGCCGTGGGTGTACCTTCAAAAGTAGTATCAGAGGTTTCTTTAGAATATGAGAAACAATGGACTAAATATAAGAAAATATACTCAGATCTTGCTAGAAAGAGGCTGCCAAATTCTCTTAAAAAAGTTGACTGACGGGAGGAAAATTTAATGAAAACACATCTTGAATGCATACCATGTTTTATCAAACAGTCATTGGAAGCTGCACGGATGGCAACTGATGACGAAGAGATACATGAAAAGGTTTTAAAAGAAGTCATGAAACATCTCGAAACTATTTCTTTTAGCGACTCACCTCCAGAACTGTCTAGAGATGTCCACAAAATTATAAAAACAATTACAAAGTCAAAAGATCCTTATAAGAAAGTAAAAGATCAATCGAATCAAAAAGCCAGAAACCTTTATCCTCGTCTAAAAAAACTTGTAGATGAAGCAGATGATCCGCTGCTTATGGCAGTTAAACTTGCAATTGTCGGAAATGTCATTGATTTTGGTACAAGTAATCGTTTTAACCTTGAAGATATGATAGATAATGCTGTGAAAAAGAAGTTTGTTGATGAAGCATACCCGCAGTTTAAAAAGACGTTAGAACAGGCAAAAACCATCCTATATCTAGCTGATAACAGCGGGGAAATATTCTTTGATAAACTCCTTATCGAGAAACTTACAAAGAGAGGAAAAGATATCACATATGTTGTTAAGGCAAATCCTATTATTAACGATGTACTAGTTGAAGATGCAAAGTTTGCAGGAATAGACAAACTTGCGACAATCATGGAGGGTGACGCTGGTCAAAAGATATCCGCACCTGGTATGGTGCTCTCCTATGCATCTAAAGAATTCCAAGAAAAACTTAGATCGTCAGACATGGTTATCTCAAAAGGACAAGGAAATTATGAATCATTGAGCGATATCGACCGTGAAGTGTTTTTTCTTTTGATGGTAAAATGCCCACTAGTTGCACAAGATATAGGTACTGAAATGGCTCAGCTTGTTTTGAAGGTGAAATAATGATTATTTCAATCGCAAGTGGGAAAGGAGGAACTGGAAAGACAACAATTGCGACAAATCTTGCATTAAGTCTTGGGGAAGTGCAGCTTATTGATTGTGATGTTGAAGAACCCAATGCAAACATTTTCCTAAAGGCCGATATTGCAGAGAGTGTCGACGTCACAGTAGAGATTCCAGTAATTGATAAGATTAAATGTAATTTTTGTGGTAAGTGTTCTGACTTCTGTGCATACAATGCACTTGCTGTTGTACCATCTGATGTACTTGTTTTTCCAGAGCTTTGTCATTCTTGTGGCGGGTGTGAACTTGTCTGCCCTCAGGATGCGATTAGTTGGAGTAAGAGAGCTATCGGAAAAATCGAGCATGGAGTAGTAGATGGATTTGATTTCTACCATGGTCTTTTGAATGTCGGAGAGATTATGGCAGTCCCCGTATTAAAAGCCCTGAAAAGAAAGGTCGATACAAATAAGAACGTCATTCTTGATGCTCCACCCGGCACTTCATGCCCTATGATTGAGACACTTAACGGCTCAGATTATTGTATCCTTGTAACTGAACCTACTCCTTTTGGTCTTCATGACCTTAAACTTGCAGTTGATGTTGTACGACATCTAAACATTCCATTTGGCGTGATCATCAATCGTGATGGAGTTGGCGATAAAAAAGCTGAACTCTACTGTCAACAAGAAAAAATTCCTGTTCTTATGAAGATTCCGCACAGTAAAGAAATCGCTCAGCTTTATTCTAAAGGAATACCATTTGTAAGAGAACTTTCTATCTGGCGTGAAGAATTCGTTAAGCTTTTCAAAAAGATAAGTGAGGAGGTGGAAAAATAAAGCAGTTTACCGTGATAAGTGGAAAGGGTGGTACTGGCAAAACATCGATTACTGCAGCGTTTGCATCTCTTGCGAAAAACGCTGTACTTGCTGACTGTGATGTTGATGCTGCTGATCTTCATCTTATCCTTAAGCCGAGCATCAAAAAAACAATAGGGTTTCACGGGTTGAAAATTGCATCAATTGACAAAGATCAATGCATCGATTGTAAAAAATGTCATACCTCTTGTAGGTTTGATGCTATTGATGAGGAAATCAACCTCATTAAAGAATCTTGTGAGGGATGTGGTGTTTGTGCATATGTCTGTCCTGTTGATGCCATTACGATGGCTGATAGAGATTCAGGTTTTGCCTATGTTTCTGAAACTCGTTTTGGGCCAATGGCTCATGCAGTGCTTAAGACTGCAGAGGAAGCATCCGGTAAACTGGTTACAGTTGTAAGAAACAATGCAAAAATGCTTGCAGAAGAAAAGGAAAAAGACATAATAATTATCGATGGCCCTCCAGGTATTGGATGTCCTGTTATATCTTCTATAACTGGAGTTGATCTTGTATTAATTGTTACTGAGCCAACGCTTTCTGCCATTCATGATCTTGAAAGAATACTTGGTGTTGCACATCATTTTGGAATTCCTGCAGTTGTTTGTATCAATAAATTTGATATCAATCATGAAAATACAGAAAAGATTGAGCGATACTGTAAAAAAAATGATACAGAGGTTGTTGGAAAACTCCCATACAACAACGTTGTTACTGAAGCAATGATTCATGAGAAAAGCGTGATTGAATTTTCAGATGGCGATATGACAAGTAGCATTATTGATATGTGGCATAAAATAAGAGAGAGGTTGTCTGCATGAACGGTGATGGAGATTTTGAGAAAATGGTAAAAGATCTTCAAAGTAAAATCGAACAGGATGAGGAGAAAGATTATTCAAAGACGGTTATCAATGAATATCGAAATCCAAACAATTTTGGCGTTATTGAGAATTCTGATGCTTTTGGTGAAATAAAAGGACCATGTGGCGACACAATGAAGATCAGCCTCAGGCTTGAAGGCGGGAAGATAATTAATGCTTGTTTTTGGACTGACGGTTGCGGCGCAAGTATTGCCTGCGGGAGTATGCTTACGAAACTGATAACGGGAAAAACTATTGAAACCGCTCTTGATATCACAAGTGAGCAATTGACAGATACACTTGGTGGAATTCCTAAAGAACATCTGCATTGTACTGTTCTTACAGTAAATACGTTGCAGGAAACCATTAAAAATTATCATAAGGTAGAATAGACATTATGGACAATTAGGGTGATTGTTGTGAAACATGTACATTACTCAGAAGTAGAGTTGGAAGAACCTGCAGAACAGGAAGTAAAAGATGTAAAACTTCGGTGGCTAATTTCAAAGAAAGATGGTGCAGAAAACTTTGCTATGCGTCTGTTTGAGATACAACCTGGAGGGTACACACCGTTGCATCAGCATAACTGGGAACATGAAGTCTTTGTTTTAGAAGGAGACGGCATTACTAATAATAAAACGAGTGAAGAACCGTTTAAACAAGGTGATGTGTTTTTTGTTCCTTCAATGGAATGGCATCAGTTTGTCAATACTGGTAAGAATACATTGAAGTTTCTCTGTTTGATACCGTATAAAGAATAAATGGATAGCATATGGTTCTAGGACTGTTTAAGCGGAAAGTGTTACGCGATCCTGATCGTAGGGCTTCTTCAGTTGGTAAGTGGCCTGACTATGTTGTAACACTGAATG
>JAUWCF010000145.1 GCA_030609445.1 Thermoplasmatota archaeon
GAAACAAAAAAAAGAAAATAAAAAATATAATGAAGATAGAAAATGCTGCCACGATAAAAAAGATATTTTTTATTATATTCTCTTTTAACACTCGTGAAAGCAGATTTTATACCCCCATTATGCTTTAGCTAGTTGAGTTTATAGGATAGAAATGAATCCTTCTTCTTCCACGATTGCTTGTCCTTCTGATCCCATAACAAAATTTAGGAATTCTTCAACTGCGTCTGTTGGCTCCCCATTTGTATACATATGAAGTGATCTTGAAATCGGGTAGCTCTCATCCTCTATTGTTGCAGCTGATGGATATACTCCATCTATCTTCAATGCAGGTGTTTCATCACTAACATATCCAAGACCTACATAACCAATAGCTACATCACTTCCAGATACAGCCTGTTTTACCTGAGAGTTAGCTGAGTTAGCTTTATCTGCAGCAGTCTCATCAAGATCCACTATATCCATAAATGTATCTCTTGTACCGGAGCCTTCTTCTCGCTCGTTGACAAAAATCTCTTCATCTGGCCCACCTAGTTCTTGCCAGTTGGATATTGATCCATCGTATATTCCTTTGATCTGATCCAGTGTTATGTCTGTTACGCCTGCATCATAGATTGCTTTGCTGACAATTACTGCGACACCATCAAGTGCTATCTTGTGGTCAACAAAAATATCACCATATTGTTCTATCTCTGATTGTTTGACTTCTCTTGAAGCATCTCCGATATCTGCTTCTCCATTAGCAACTGATTTTATTCCCAGCCCGGATCCACCACCAGCAACAGTAACTTTTATGTCATTGTGAGCTGCATTGAATTCTTCTGCACAGCGTTCTGCAATGGGTAGTACTGTTGACGATCCTTTTATCGTGATTGTGGTTGTTCCTTGTTCTGTACATCCGCCTAAGAACACTGCACATAATGCCATGCCGACGGTTAATACAACTATTGCCTTTCCAAATTTTTTTTGTCTTTCTTTCATGATATTTTCACTAATTCCAAAAGAGTGGAATATAAATATATACTTTATCTACATAGACTATAGTAATATATATACCCTACATAGATGAATATAGATCTATAGAAAAATTTATTAATATATCTAGTAATCCGTTGATGCTGATAAAATGGAAATAAGACGAGTTCAAATGACAGGCGGCTCATCCTACGTAATAACTCTACCAAAAGAATGGATAAAATCATCAAATATCAAGAAAAACGACTCATTGGGACTACTCACACAACCTGATGGAACATTGCTCATTACCACAAAGATGACCCAAGATCAAGTGGAAAGGACAAAAGAATTTAATGTAAACGACGAAACTAAACAAACATATCTGTTGAGACAGCTAATTGGCGCATATATATCAGGATACAAATACATAAAAATCAAATCATCAAAAAGAATGCCTCCAAACATAAGAGTAATTATTAGAAAGTTCACACAAAAAACAATAGGTCAAGAAGTAATAGAAGAAACAGACACATCCATAACACTAAAAGATCTACTCAACCCTACGGAAATGCCGTTTGATAAAACCATTAAAAGGATGCATATAATCGTAAAAAGCATGCACGAAGATGCAATGCGTGCTTTAGAAAAGAACGATAAAAAACTAGCAGAAGATGTAATATCACGAGATAACGATGTAGATAGACTGCATTGGCTAGTTGCACGCCAACACAACATCATATTACGAAATGTAAGCCTTGCAGAAAAGATGAATATCACAATAGAAATGTCCTCCACATTCTTCCTTATAAGCAGGATAATAGAACGTATCGGAGACCACGAAGCAAAAATATCACAAAACATCTTAAATCTTACCGGCAATAAATTAAACAAAGAAATCACCGAACATATTCACTCTGCCAGCAATCTTGCATTAGATATTTTCAACAAAAGCATAGGAGCATTCTACAGAAAAGATACAAAAGCATCAAACGAAAACATTGACTCAGTAAAACGACTTGTAACCATATGTGAAGAAATCAACACACTGGCATTACAACAAAAAGGCGTAACAGCCCTATCAATTGGATATATCATTGAGAGCATTAGAAGAATAGGAGAATATGCAGAAGACATATCAGAGACTGCGATTAACTATCTTCTAGGTGCAGAAAAAAATTAAGTGATTCAATGATAAGCAAAAAAACTTCTAGAACGATACTTATTATCCTGATTATTTTTTTTGTGATTACATCAGTTTTTGTACTTTCATTTCCGTATCCAATTGGAAAACAAAGCAGCCGTCCTAGTTTTCCAAATGTCTGGACAGAAGATTCACCAGCATGCAGTCCAAGTGAAGGAGATAAAAGCCCCCCTCCTACGTCTTCAGAAACCTGGGCGGGAGGTACAGTACCAGACGAGGGTGCATATTTCGGCTGGGCACAAATTTACTTTGAAACTGGTAAAATATACGTTCCTTTAGAAGAGGTAGGTTCAACTAAGATACAGCATGTAGATTTCTTTATAGGCAATACTCCAAAAGACTGTATTTTTGCAAAAGTAGACATTTCAAAAGATGATCAAGCAAAAACTGGTTTTAAGATAAAATCTAGAAACATAACTGTCACCGTCTATGACGGCAATAATAAAGGAATTGCGGATGCCGTCGTAGAAGTCGAGGGTGGAAAACAAAATTTTTACTGGAGTGGGCTGAGTAAAACAGATGGAACAACAACAGTTGCAAATGTTCCGCCAGGTACATATTCAGTGAATGTAAAGACTGCGGATCGTCCTATTAAAATATATTTTTCAACGGATTATCAAAATCTTAACTATCCACTCGTCGTAACTGCTACCTTGAAAGATTTATTTCACTCGCATGTCGAGGTAAACATTCATGTTGATCATTACGTAAACCCTGATCTAGCAGATGTAGACATATATCTTGGTCTGAAAGAAAAAAATCCAATAGGCATAACAGATGAATATGGCAACTATTCCCTTCAAATAACCAGTATGTCTCAGACGTATCATGTAGTTGCAAAAAAAGAGACAAACAATATTTTTCCTCCTGTTGCTTCAGGTATCATTAAAGTAGATGGAGACTACACTATCGCTAATCATTGGCCACCAGGATATTGTTATCTCATCATTCCTTTTTGGATATCTGGGATGATACATTTTATAAATATTTTTGCTTGTGCTATTGCTTGTATTTCAACATATTTTCTAACAAAAAGACTGTACGATCAAAAAACAGCTGTAATTGCAAGCATATTGGTTATGACATGTGGTCTTGCAATGGTACTGATATATGGGAGAGGGATGGCAGATTATGCAGCAATGGCATTTGCAACAGCAGGTGTTGCATTGTTTATAGAGTCAAT
>JAUWCF010000164.1 GCA_030609445.1 Thermoplasmatota archaeon
GGCTTTTGAGTTTGAAATTGACGGGGAAGAAATCGTTGACGTTGATGTAAAACTTGGTCATGTCCACCGAACAGTTGAATGGACAGCTACGAAAAGAAACCCTATTCAGATCCTTTATTTAGCAGAGCGTATTTGCGGGATTTGTTCTTATTGTCATCCCACTGCTTTTACTCTTGCTGTTGAAAACATTGCAGATATTGAGGTCCCAGAACGTGCAGAGTATCTTAGAGTTATACAGGCAGAACTTGAAAGGATTTGTTCACATATTTTATGGGCAGGTGTAGCGGCACATGAGCTTGGTTTTGATTCAGTCTTATTTTTGACTTGGCAGATGAGGGAAAAAGCACTTGATCTCACTGAATATTTAACAGGAAATCGAATTACCAAAGGAATCATTACTATAGGTGGAATACGCAGAGACATCACAAAAGAACATCTTCCTAAAATATATGAAACATTAAATTATTTTAAAGACAATTTTGAAAAATTACGTAAGATCTTTTTAGATGATAAAACAGTGAGAATGAGAACCCAAGGATGTGGTATTTTAACAAAAGAAGATGCGTTAAAACTGTGTGCAGTTGGGCCGACTGCTCGAGCATCAGGTGTTAAAAAGGATGTTCGTGTTGATCAAGCCTATTTTTCCTATGCTGATCTTGATATCGAATGTATTACTCCAGATATACTTACTGGTGAAGTTAATGGTGATGTCTATGATAGAATCATTGTTCGTCTCCTTGAAGTAAAACAGGCAATTGATTTGATAGAGCAGTGTATTGATAAAATGCCGGGTGGAGATATCGTCTCTGAACCTAAGGTTGCAAAAGTTCTGGCGACACTTAAAAAAGCCAGTGGAGAAAGTATTGGTAGAATGGAGGCACCCCGCGGCGAAGTCATTCATTATGTGAAACTTGAAGCGGGAAATGAGTGCCCGTTTACTTGGAAGGTTCGTGCTCCTACATATAATAATATTATGCCATGGGTTCCAATGCTTCTTGGAGAACAAATTGCGGATATCCCCATTGTCGCCGCATCAATAGACCCCTGTATGTCTTGTACCAATCGTGTTGCAATTGTTGATTCCGGTAAAAGATATCAGTTAAATATGGAAGAACTTCACAAAATGAGTGTTGAAAAAACAAGGAGGCTTATGAAATGAAATTTTCAATGCTTCCCCAGGTGTTTGCACAGATGTTTAAAAAACCATTTACAAACAAATTCCCAGCAAAATATCAACCTTCTTCAACTACCAAGTTTTTAGCAGACGTAGGTACAGATGAAGCTAAGATAATTCCTCCTGTAGAAACTCCCGAAGGATTCCGTGGGAAAATCCAGTATGATAAAGACAAATGCATTGGCTGTAAACTCTGCATCAAGGTATGTCCTTGTGGAGCTATTGAATACAAAGAGAAAGAAAAGAAAATAAAGATATATGTCTCTCGTTGTTGTTTTTGTGCGCAATGTAACGATATCTGTCCGGTTGACTGCTTGAGTATGAGCAACGAGTTTCTCCTAGCAGATACAGATAAATATTCCAAGGATTTGATTGTTGAGTAACGATTTTTATCTATATTCTTTTTGAGTGTATAGGACATTTTTCTTGATCTTTTGGAGTGCACAATATATATTTTCCTGTTTCATCGAAGTATTTAAAATGATCAAGCCATCTTGTACATCCATCATCTAGTTTAGCGAATTTGACAAACTTCCGTAGTTTCCTCATGGTCTCAGGGTTTACATTATGCTCAATTTTACATGCATCCTCATCAGCTATTTCATCATCTACACCCGGAAGTATGAGAAAACTCTTCAAGGTATCATGTTTCTTTTTTGTCTGCTGGAAGATGCAGTAAAGATATGTTTTGTTGATCCATATTGTTCACCAATCAAATTTTTAGGTATGCCTAAATCCTGGTGTTTGCATCACTTGATTAAAAAAGAAACAACTTTTAATAACAAATCATTTACTAACCGTGACACATGGGAAAAAATAGAGACCTAATACAAATATTATCACTTGTACTTATTGGAATGTTCATACCATTTCTTGGTTCAATAACGATAACACATGGATGGAATCCCGTAAAGATTGCAACCACCTTTGGATATTTTTTATTAATATTTGGAACAGAACTTGGAGTAGTCTATCTCTATTTTTCGATAAGCAACAAGATGGCTAGCAAAAATATGGAGAAGTACAAACCAAAACAGAAGATCCTTAAGGGTAAAAGATAAATATGAAAACCATAATCCGGGGTCCAAGAGGTTAATTAATATGGTAGTAAACGTAGATAAAGAAAAATGTACTGGTTGTGGAGCATGTGCAGAAGCATGTCCTGTTGAAGCAATAAAAGTAAATGAAAAAGCTAAAGTTGACGAAGAAACCTGCATCGACTGCGGCGCATGTGTTGACGAATGCCCTGTTGAAGCATTAAGTCTCTAAAACATATTTTTTCAATAATTCTTAATCTTTTTTCCCTAACCATCTTACTACTCCAATAGATCTTCTTGTTAACTTAACTTTTTGTGTACTATTGGGGGTTCACTCCAATCCGTTAAAAACATTCATTAGATATTATTAACGGCCGTTAATTATAAGTATGGAAAAATTGTTTTACCTTTATGAAACAAACTCCCTGCGAATACATGATGTGGAATGGACTGCCGGTGATTCGAAAAGAAATTGCAGAAAGCATGATTAATGATTTTGGGTTGAATCAAAAACAGGCTGCACAGAAGTTGGGAGTTACCCCTGCTGCAGTCTGTCAATATTTATCTAAAAAACGAGGTAAAATCAAGATTGTTGATGAGAGCGTACTTATCGAAATCAATAGATCTGCTGAGAGAATTATCCAACAAGGAGACGGAGCAGTTGTTTCAGAAACATGTAGAATATGCAAAATCCTTATGGCGAAAGGAATCTTCCCTCTTGCATGTGCAGCATGTTCCGATGAAGAATAATTTTTTCCCTATTTTTGCGTTCTTTTGAAAAGAAAACT
>JAUWCF010000084.1 GCA_030609445.1 Thermoplasmatota archaeon
TAAAACAGTGAGATAGTTTTCTTCTTCAAAATCACTGATCAAAGGATCATTGGTTAACCGATATCGCAACGAAATTCCTCTATGGAGATATACGCATAAGGGATTATCGAGGGAAAATTATGGCTTACTACCTTCAAGATAGAATAAAAGATGCACTTGGGCTCCTCTAAAATTATGTGATCACTTTTGTAGCGGCAGTTGTTTTCTTTTTCAGAAATCTTTTATACATTTGTTCTGTCATCATGTAGCCAAGGCAGACCCAACCAGAGTCTTCTACGATTGCCACAAAGAAGAAGATTAAAAGTCTATCACTATGTGGCTCATATGTTCTCATACCACTTACAATTCCGATGCCTTCGATAAGAGTCCAGACAACTGCAGCAAATAAGAACATTTTAACTGCACGTTTGTTTTTTGTATACAGTGCTATACCAAGGACAGTTAAGGTGATTCCGAGTACTACAAGGAAATATACATAGTTGACATGTCTGCATACCTCTGCCGGTGCCATAATCCACTCTATGAGTCCCGTGTTTTCACCCCCTCTTTATATTCTGAGAGATCAATGATTCCGATTTTATCTGCAAAAATCGTCATCACTATCAAACCCGGTCCTCCTTCAGTTATAACATGATATAGTAACTCTGCAGCTGCTAAAAAACTATAATGTCTTGATCCAGCACTGAATAGTACCATCTCCCAGGCAAGACCAATAAGTGCTACACTTAGCCACAGGAGCATAGAAAATTTGAATAATCTGTATCTTTTCGCAAGGTAAACTGCAAAAATCATGAAAAAGAACAGAAAAATGTAGAAGAATTGCGTCTGAAAATGTCGGGATATGAGTATGTCTTTAATGAGCCATTCGACAATGTCCATATTATTTCCTCGCTTTACGACTAAATATTCCTAACAATATTTATTTTTAAGTATAAATATATGCCGGTGGGGGTGTCCTCTTAAAAAATTAATCAGTTGTGGTTAAATCATACTTGCGGCTGCAATAGTTTCCCATAGAGAACAACATTAAACATAAGATACCAGATGGAGGGAAGTAAAAGGAGAATCATGGTAATCTGCAGTCCAAACAGTGGTGACAATACGATAAGGAGCATGAAATAAGAAGACATCTCATGCACACTAAACAGCTTCTTCAACCTTGATCTATCAAATCTAGAGGGGGCTAAGAAGCTATACAATGTGAAAAACAAGATAAACGCCAAAAAAACCACCATCACCATGTGAAAAACATATTCATTAGACCAGAGGTCGATTTCTTGTTGGAAAAACAACAAACCTAGTAGAACGATAAAGACAATTCGAAGGCCATAAGAAAATACCATGAACATTTTAGTAACTACTAATTTTTCCTCCTTTATTTTTACACCCATCCTTATCGCTAATGTTTTCGCACCCGCTAAAAAGTCATGACCAACATCCTTAAGCCCGCCCTCCACAGCGTTGTTAAAAACAATCTGAACAAAGTACAACAAACAGACGACATAAGTCAAGGATGTAAGCTGGTATGAAACCGTACTTGCTCCAGAAAGACAGATAAAGAAAAAACTGCCACCCAATATAAAATCTGTACCGGGGATTTTTTTTCCATAGATGTCGTAGATTCCACCTAACGTTAGAGCCAGTAGAAGAAACAATATTGGAAGTAACGTGGGAAAGAAAATGATTGTGAGGGCGCAGGCACAAACGCATGATACGATGATGATAAAGCGGGCATGCTTTCTAGGTATGTTGCCGCTGACAAGCGGTTTTTTCTGGAGATCTGATGATTTTTTATCGACCTCGACATCTGCATATTCATTTAATACAAAACCATAAATATGATACAAAATTCCTATGATAAACAGGATAACTAAGAGAGAGATGTCACGCTGGCCCATAACTAAGGAACCAATGAGGGGAGCTGAAGCCGTAGCCGCGCCAGTCTGAAGTCTAAGAAGACGGAGGTATTCAAGCATTCTGCTTTTCATGTTGTTCATATTCTCCACTCAGCTGAAATAGTTTAATCAATACTAATGGTAAATCAAATGTTTTTATTTAAAGATGAGTTATATCGCGGGCATCAATTTCCCATACATGATAACTAGAAACACACCCAACCATACCACAGGTAGAACAACCAAGATAAACATGGCCACGTAACCGATAAAACCTAGGAGGAGAAAGGGTATTGCCATGAACGCGAACATTTCATGGAACCCTATGGCCCGCATGAGTTTCTTCCGTTCAAATACTTTCATCGTAAGGAATCGCACCATGAAAAATACTGACACAAACACTAGTAACACTACCATGTAGAGTTGCCAGTCTTCGTAGGGCATCCAGCCCACCATAAATGGAAGAAACATCAATGAGATGTGAACAGTTTTAAGAAGGGCGACATACGCCATAAATCTCTTTGAGATAAAAAACTGACTCCCCTTAATCTGTACTCCAAGCCTCAGTGGTGTGCTCAATCCACCATCAAGATAATCATGATCAACGTCCTTCAACCCTGCGATTATATTATTGATTAACATCTGAAATAAAGCAAGAAACGCTATAACATATGCAAAGAGAGAGATATCAGTTGAAACGGAAAAACCGCCATATAATGCAACAAAGAAAAGCATCAAAGCAATAAAATAGTCAGCATGAGGAAAACGTTTCCCTAGAAAATCATATAACCCCCCAAAAACTAGGGCTACCAGACCAATTGCTATCAAAATCAACGCTTGTTCAAAGAAAAAGGAAAAGGTTAGAATAAAGATGAGGGCAACTGATGAAAATACAACTATTTTTGCATTTTTCAACGTTATCGAACCGTCGACAAGTGGTTTCCCTGCAAGACTTTTAGACTGTTTATCAATAGAAACATCTTGAACCTCGTTGAGCACAAAGAGATAGACATGAAACAAGATGCCTATCAGGAAGAGTTCAAGATAATGAGATAAGGGAAGAGTGTGCCCCATGGCCGCCGCGGTGCAGACCGGAGCCAGAGCAGTTAAAACAGCTGAATGTATCCTTGTAAGTCTCAAATATGTCTGTATTTTCGTCCAATACATGAATTTCACAGCATGTTATCAGTAACAGAGGAAAAAGATTTGCCTTGGATTGATAAAGTGGGTGGTCTTGAAAAAGGATGAGAGGAGGATATGGAACGCATTTGAAAAATATGAGAGAACAGAAGCACGGGTGATGGCAATTACCTTCCAGGTTGTACTACTTTTGGAAGTGTTTTGCTAAATACCACGATTATGGATAATATTTCTTCTTTGATTTGATATATTTGTCTATTGCTCGCGCTGCACGTTTACCTGCACCCATAGCAAGAATTACTGTCGCTGCGCCCGTGGCTATATCCCCGCCAGCAAATATCCCTGGGATTGATGTTCTGCCGTTTTCATCTGTCTTGATGTTCCCCCATTTTTCAATTTTAAGTCCTTTCACAGTTTGAGGCACTAATGGATTTGGGCTTTGTCCAATTGCAACGAGTGCTGTATCTATCTTGATCTTGTATTCTGAGTCAGGTATCGGGATGGGTCGTCGTCTCCCTGAATCATCTGGCTCACCTAGTTTCATTTTAATGACTTTCACTTTGGTGAGAAGCCCTTCGCCATCTCCTATGAATTCCACCGGGTTTGTCAAAAGTTTAAATATTACTCCTTCTTCTTTTGCATGATGAATTTCTTCATTACGTGCAGGCATCTCTACATCTGATCTACGATAAATGAGGTAGGATTTCTCTGCACCCAAGCGAAGTGATGTTCTTGCACAGTCCATAGCGACATTACCAGCACCAAATGTTGCAACAATCTTTCCTATTTTAACAGGAGTATCATACTCAGGAAAACGATATGCTTTCATTAGATTAACACGAGTAAGAAACTCATTTGCTGAGTATACTCCATCAAGGTTTTCACCAGGGATTCTCAGCCAACGAGGAAGTCCGGCTCCTGTACCTATAAATACTGCATCATACTCTTCAAAAAGCTCATCAACAGTGATTGTTTTTCCAACAACAATATCATATTTTACGTCTACACCTAGTTTTTTGATATAGTCAACCTCTGCATTAACAATATCTTTTGGCAGACGAAACTCAGGTATTCCATACATAAGAACGCCACCAGGAGCATGTAACGCTTCAAAAACAGTAACTCCGTGACCCATTTTTGCAAGATCACCTGCACAAGTAAGGCCCGCAGGTCCAGCACCCACAACGGCAACTTTCTTACCCGTAGATTTAACCTTCTTTGGATCTTTCACGCCTTTATCCCGTTCATAATCAGCAATAAAACGCTCAAGTCTTCCAATAGCAACAGGTTCTCCAAGTTTTAAAAGAGTACATTTTCCCTCGCATTGACTCTCATATGGACATACCCGTCCAGAAACAGCGGGAAGGCTATTTTTTGCCTTGACAACCTCGGCAGCTTTATCAAAATCGCCTTCTGCAATGCAGGCAATAAAAGCAGGAATATCAATTTCGACAGGGCATCCTTCGATACATGGCTTGTTTTTGCATTGAAGGCATCGTTTTGCTTCTTCAATCGCTGTCTCTTTATCATACCCATAGGGTACTTCTTTAAAATTTTTGACACGCTCTTTTGGGGGTTGCTCTGGCATTTCATGCTTTGTTTTACGAACAGCCATTACAATTTCACCCCTGCCAATTTACATGATTCTTCTTCCTCATGGATAAACCTGCGGTTACGAAGCATTAAATTTTTAAAATCAACTAAATGTCCATCAAATTCAGGTCCATCAACACAGGCAAATTTTGTTTCACCGCCGACGGAAACTCGACATCCGCCGCACATTCCAGTACCATCAATCATGATTGGGTTAAGGCTCACCATTGTTTTAATGCTATATTTTCTTGTCAGATCAGCAACCACCTTCATCATAATCACTGGACCTATTGCCATAACCATGTCGATTTTTGGTTTTTCGTCAATTAATTTCTGCAAGACATCACTGACAAAACCTTTATGTCCTTTTGATCCGTCATCAGTTGCGATAAATAGCTCATCACTGAATGTATCGATTTCTTTTTCTAGCATTAGAAGACTCTTGTTTCTTGCCCCTAGAATTGAGATGACATGATTTTTTTCTTCTTTTAACGCTTTTACAACTGGATACAATGGTGCAATACCAACACCGCCACCAATCATGACGACCGTACCATATTTTTTAACCTCAGACGGTACACCAAGAGGACCTGCAAAGTTTACAATTGAATCGCCAACATTAAGTGTTCCAAGTTGCTTCGTAGTTTTACCCACCTCCATAAAAATGATGGTAATTGTTCCCTTTTTTCTATCAAAATCAGCAATAGTTAGAGGTATTCTTTCACCTTTTTCATCTATTCTCAGGATGATAAATTGACCGGCCTTTGCTTTTTTAGCTACAAGTAGAGCTTTAATCTTCATCAGTTTAACATTTTCTGATAATACCTTTTTTTCGACAATTTCATACATGGAAAACACATCGT
>JAUWCF010000187.1 GCA_030609445.1 Thermoplasmatota archaeon
ATATCAATTGCATTCTCCTCAAAATTTCCCCTACCTAATACGATTGCTAAAAGATCTGCATCCGAAAGAGCCGAAGTGCCCTCTTGCTTTAGTCTTATTCCCGGTCTGTTTTGCCAAGGTATATCGCTGATTTTCATGATATCGCCACAACACCATTTATATAAAATTATTAATAAAACGTCAATTATTAAATATTTCCTATATTTAATGTAATGGATGAAACATCATATTTATGATAATTTTGCTTTTTTGTTTCCGCTTTTACCTATTTTGTCCTCCCAACAATCTGATGTCATTTCTCCCATAGAAGCCAGTGGGCTTATCTGAGCTCATAGATGTCAACAAGGGGGAAAACTTTGGGTTGAAGCTCGATTTTTGGTATTTCCAAAGGTCTTGTGGCACAATTGGGGATAAACTAGCCATGAACCGTGCTTCCAACGGGAAACTGATTAGGAAGTCCCGACATGAATGTCGGAGAGGATGTCACTAACTATAGTGGGCAAATCATATATCAACTACAGCAGATGGCTGCCCTCCCTCAAATCTGAAGATTCTCAATGATTCTATTATATATCCTTTTTAGACTTTGATTTCTCACCTTTGACCGATACTGTTTCACATCCTTGAACAGTTGATCTTTTGTACAAACTGGCCCTAACTCGCCATTTATTTTAACAGATTCAAGGCTTTTTTGTTTTCCCTTATGGATATAAATCGCGTTCACATCAAGTGAATTGTAATAATCAGCAAGTGTTGCAGACCGATAAGATCGTTTATCTTGTAAGGAAGAAATACGTTCAGAAATCATAATTGTCTTTGATTTTTTCATGGTAACAATTTCAAGAATCCGTGTTGCACTCCATTCAAACCCGTAATAACGGGCAGCAGTACTCAACGCCCAATACCATCTTTTTCGTCCATATTGCAAATTAAACAAGGAAGTGAAAAAATCTTGTTTGTTTTCGATAAAATGCCCTTTCCGTTCACGAGTAGTTGGAACATAATAGATTCCTTTGAAAAACGTTGGAATAATATACAGTGATGAAAGCGCTTTTTGAAATGAATACTTTTGTTTAATCTCAATTGATTGAATAAAAATTCCACTGCCAAATATATCAACGAAATTCTGATAACCAGTCATACATCCACCTCCTAAATTCAATAAATGCATCAATGGGAAGTTCAGTAACCTGATCTCTTGTTTGAAAGACAAGCAAATCTTCTTTAGTAGTATGTTCAATATCCTTTAATCGATCATCAAATTCTTGTTCAATAACCTCACAATCCTGTTTGGGAAATGATAACGTACACGATGTTTCTTTTTGGATGATAAAAAGATCAACGAGATCACGCGCATCATACAAGGATCTACATAAAAGCGAGTTCATTTTCATGTCAGCATAGGTTTGTTTATCAAAAAGGAAAACATCTGTTTGATTCAACACTTTTTTTTCAATACTCGTATATGATGTTCCGTTGTTGAACACATCTATTTTTATGTTCGGCCCAATATACAGCATGTGTTTCTTTTTTGATTTGTGTTCAAACCCTTTTTTTGAAAGTCTTTGAGCCAATTGTTTTGTCACTTTTTCTTCGTGACTGGTGCCAATACTGTTTGCGTTAGGATCATACAAATCGATATCTTCTGATGCACGATATTCATTAAAGATAGCCAGGTTAAGCGCAGTACCGCCTACGAAAACTAAGTCTAGTTGATATGCTTCTTCAACAATGTATGTCCAATTTCGTTTTATCCATGCCCATTTCGTAAAAACCGACATACATTCACATAAGATTAAACTATTTTTAATCTTTTTGATTTGTCAACTGAATATATGTTCTTCTAACAATGACCATACGCAAAAACATTCAACAAAGCAACAATAACAACGCCAAAAAAGAAATACTTCCTCCACTGTTTCCTGGAATAATTCATCTTATTTCGTAAAAAAATCTAAAAATTGATAGTGATGCTTGAGAGGAGAAATTTGGGTTAGAGATAAAATAAAGGGAGAAAAAGATATAAATTGGGTGATATGTTATATAAATAGGAGCATTTGTGATGCAAAGTATTATCGGTTCAGCGGATAGTTACTCGTCAGGATATGGTGTTCTAAATGATTTCTCAAACGAGATCTGTAGAGATATGATGCGGCTATATAAGCCAATCATCTCTGGAGAATATATTGTAAGAATAACTGCTGCAGATATTTCGATAAGACCTATTGATAAAATAATGAAATTAAGTTCTCAGAAGCAAGATAGGCTT
>JAUWCF010000177.1 GCA_030609445.1 Thermoplasmatota archaeon
AGGTTTTGGTCTCGGAGCCGATCAATCATTTGCTGCAGGTGGGATACAAGTAGGAGAAAAAAAAGCAAAATTTTTTGGACTGGTCGGCGGCGGAAGAGAAGTACAAACACCCAGAGCCAGAAGCTACTACGAACTCCATGGCGTGCACCCTTATAAAGAAATAAAAAAACTAGTCGAAAGCGCTGTGCAAGAAAGCGTCATTACTCCATACCAACAAGAACAGGTCACGCTTCAGAAAGAAAATGTAGACCAACAAAAAGAACAAATCGATGTTCAAAAACAAATGAGAGACCTACTCAAGAAACAAATGGGACCAAAAGACGAACAGGACGAATAAAAAAACGAGCAGCAGATAAATTTATAAAAAATAGACTTATTCTCGGGAAAAGATGGTTCCTAAAAAAGTGTTTTTTACAAAAGGAGTAGGGCGACACAAACACGAGCTGCAATCATTTGAACTGGCATTACGTAATGCAGGCATCGAGAAATGCAATCTTGTTAACGTCTCTAGCATTGTTCCGCCTAATTGCAAAATAATTACACGAGAAAAAGGAACGGCTCTTATTAAACCAGGTCAGATCACATATTGTGTCATGTCTCGAAGCAGTACAAATGAGGCAAACAGGCTCTTAGGCGCATCAATAGGTGTTGCCACACCAAAGGATAGAAAAACATACGGCTACATCTCTGAACACCACAGCTTCGGAGAACCAAATAAAATAATCGGAGATCATGCCGAAGATCTTGCAGCAACAATGCTTGCAATGACCCTAGGCCTTGATTTTGATCCTGATAAAGCATGGGATGAACGAAAACAAGAATACAAAATGAGCGGACGAATCGTACGAACACAAAGCGTTACACAAACAGCAAAAGCAGACAAAAATGGACTATGGACAACTGTTATTGCTGCAGCAGTTTTTTTAGAAGAATAAAGACATTTGGTAAATAAACCTATGTTTGTTATGATACTCATAAGAAGCGACATATGTCCTGTCCCAACACAATAATAATTTAAGGAAACTTATGTAAATCTATTAAAAAGATTTTATATGTGGGTTACTGTTAACACGTATTAATATAAAGGAGATCTGCCGATTGATTGAAGAATTTGTAAAATGGTTTGAAGAATTACGTATTGAAGACGTTCCATCCGTTGGTGGAAAAAATGCTTCACTTGGAGAAATGATTAGAACGCTAGGTAAAAAAGGCATTAATGTCCCCTCTGGTTTTGCAATCACAGCCTATGCCTATAAATACATGATTGAAAAAGCAGGCGTTGATAAAAAAATCAGAGAAATACTTTCAGACCTTGACACACATGATGTTAACAACCTTGCAGAACGAGGTAAAAAAATTAGAGAACTGATAAAGAAAACACCACTGCCTCCAGAGCTAGAAGAAACGATTCGTCAAGAATACAGAAATATGGAAAAAAAATATGGAAAAAACGTTGATGTTGCAGTACGAAGCAGCGCAACAGCAGAAGATTTACCTGACGCAAGTTTTGCTGGCCAACAGGAGACATATTTGAACGTCAGAGGGGAAGAACAGCTACTGGAGAAAGTACGGGATTGTTTTGCTTCTTTATTTACAAACAGAGCAATTTCATATAGAACCGATAAAGGCTTTGATCATTTCAGCGTCTATCTATCTGTTGGTGTGCAAAAAATGGTACGTTCTGATCTTGCCTCGTCTGGCGTTATGTTTTCTATAGATACAGAAAGCGGTTTTCAAGATGCCGTCTATCTCACAGGAGCTTATGGTTTAGGTGAAAATGTTGTACAGGGAACAGTAAATCCAGACCAGTTTTATATATTCAAACCAACCCTTCATCCAGGATTTAGACCCATTCTTGAGAAAAAACTTGGCTCAAAAGAGAAAAGAATGATATATAGTGATACAGGAACAACTCAACAAAAGGTCAGTGAAGAAGATAAAAATAAATTTGTTATTAGTGATGATGAGGTTTTAAAGCTAGCATACTGGGCACAAATCATAGAAGAACATTATCAAAAACCAATGGATATCGAATGGGCAAAAGACGGGCAGACAGGCGATCTTTATATTGTCCAAGCAAGACCAGAAACAGTACACTCCCAAAAAGATGCTGCAGTATTACAAACATATGTCCTTGAAGAGAAAGGAAAGCAGATTGCTGAAGGAGAAGCAGTAGGCAGTAAAATCGGCCAAGGAGAAGTCAACGTCATTGAAAACGCAAAAGACATTAGTAAATTCAAAAAAGGACAAGTACTCGTTACTGACATGACAGATCCTGATTGGGAACCGATTATGAAGATAGCAGGAGCAATTGTGACAAATAGAGGCGGGAGGACTTGTTTTACTGGAGACAATATGTTGCTGACAAATAAAGGGTTTCTGTCTTTTGAGGAGACATATGAAAAAATAAAGGACAAGGAAGAGCTGTTTGTGCCGTCTTTTAATAAAAAATCGTTAACAGTTGAATGGAAGAAAATCCTTGGATCGATGAAGCGAGAGAGCGAAGCAATTGAAGTAGAACTCTCTCAAACTGGAA
>JAUWCF010000198.1 GCA_030609445.1 Thermoplasmatota archaeon
GTAGCCGATGGTTGCAAAGAGAGTTATTTCATAGCTGGTGTCTTGTCGGAAGAGCACGTCTTCAACGAGTGTAAGAGTGATCGAATCTCCTGAAGGAACTTTGAATTCTCCGTTAGCTCCAAAATGGTTATATCTTAACCCACCGACTGTTAAGTAACAGGTTGCGTCAACATCACAGGTGTTTTCAATGTCGACAGAAAGTACTCGTCCTCCGACGTTTGGTTTGACCTTAACAACACTTCCTGTTGTATCAAATGGGGAAATCACCACGACGCCTGCCACTGCAATAATTGCTATACAAAGAAGTGCTATCCCTGCTATTACTGGTTTTGGTGCGTTTTTTAAAGACAGCTTAGGCAGGCTAAATTTTATTGTTGTTTTTTTCTTTTTGGTTTTAGCTTTTGATTTTGCTTTGATCTCTGCCTTCTCTGTCTCTTGTGCAAGTGTTACTTTTTCTCCACAGTCTGGACAGAACTTGACATCATCTTCTAACTTATTTCCACATACAGAACATTTTTCAATCATACGTTCCCATCCTATTATTTCCTATAATTGTAAGGTAGTAATATTAGAATAATTTATAAGAATTTTTATGCAGATACATATACACGTAGTTGATAGATTAGTATGTTAATAAATATGCAGAATAGTCTGCAGATGTGTATGCAACAGGTGTTACCAAAACAAGATAATTTCTTTTATGGTGTCATTCGGTGCATCTTCATAATAGTAATTGCCGTTTGGTACAATGCAGTCGGTCCAAAAGTCATTACCGGCCTCAAGATTTTCTACCCATTCATCACTTTGAGGTTCGACATAAACCATTCCTCGATCAACTGTGTTAAACCCGATTATTCCATGCCCGGCATCAGTATCATAGAAATAGATTATGACATAGGCACAACGTATCCCAGCATTTTCTGCATTTGTGTTTACCTGTTGGGAAAATTGTTCGCAATCAAAAACATCTTCAATGTATTCCTCTTCGTCGGTTTTATCTTGAGCGATAAAACTAGCTATTTCATTGTATGTAGGATCATGTAGGTCGTAATTATTTCCTGATTTTAGTTTTTCAAGTTCAGATAGGTTTTCTTGTAAACTAATATTTGTTAGCTTCAGTTCTTCTCTGACATCAGATAATAAACCGTTGACCTCCTCAATTTCTGCATTTAATTCATCAGTTGTATTTTCCATATATGAAACATAACTATTGAGATTACCCATTTCGCAATCATAATAACTCTTGATGCTATCTAATTCTGTTTGTTTTGTTTTCTCCATAAAATAGTAGGTTGCCCCAAGAGAGATACTCATACAAATAATCAAAGCGATAATAATTATTTTTTTTGCATCCATTTTGATCCCATCTACGACTGGTGAATTCTTTTGTTGTTTATAAAACCATATCTTACAAACAAGATGAAGCAACGAATGGAGCGGAGTTAATACTTATTTTCTACAATAAAATATGATATGGAATGCATTTTTAAAAACATTAAAAATATATAAACACTCATTTTTATATGAAGTACGGATTTGAAACATGTTTCTAAACAATAAAGATGCAATAATGGGACTTCCAATATATCTTATAGTTGTAATTATTACCGCAACTGCAGTTATTTCAATGCTTGTCCTCTCAATGCACCACATTACAATAGAATCACAAACCTATCAAGTAGAATGTGAACTCCAGATAATCATCTCAGAAGCTGAAAACATGTTTGAATATGCAGACGAAGGGACACTTGTAACAGTACATGTAGAATTCCCCGGCTCAATGAAATTTGTCGTATTTGGCGACATGCCAGAAAACAGAAATGCTGAACCTGTTAATCTATCCCTTGACGAAAATACTAGCAACAACTACTATTTTGTGATGAACGACGGAACACTTTCAACATTTCATTCAATTGTACGATTTTC
>JAUWCF010000183.1 GCA_030609445.1 Thermoplasmatota archaeon
ATTTAAAAATCTCTATTCAAACGATAATCTCAACAAACAAAATCTTTTGTTATATCACAAATCCACAATATGTCTTCCCTAAAATTATCGGAAAAATATGGGTGTAATAATTAAAAACTCTTGGGAAAGGATTATAAATAATGATATAATTAACAATTGTTAAAAATAAATAAGACCATCGTAAAAACCAAAAAAAATGATATGAAACGAATTACTTGATCTAAAACAATAAGAAATCATACATAGCAGGGTGAATACCTTTTTATCCAGGATAGATATTGAGGGGAAAATCATGAGAAAAATTACTCAAAAATTACTAATCATTGCATTCCTATTTCTGTTGTTCCAATCTTTAATACAACCTGTTTTAGCAGAAGAAAAAATTGCTTTAGATTTTTTTTATTCTAGTAATTGCGCATCATGCGAAGAGAAACTATTGATAATTGAAGATGATTTTGAAAAAAATGAGACATATGATGATATACTTATTATAACCAGGAAAAACATAGCAGCAAATGAAGACTACCTTGATGAATGGAGAAACGTATACGATTACTACTCTTATCCATTTGTAGTTATAAAAAGTGGAACTAATGAGACAATCATTGGTGAGATGGACATAACCGTTGGATATGTCGGAAACGTCATCGCAACATATCTTGATGGGGAGAAACCCAATGAGACCTCCGATGAGAACGTAATAGATACCCCTTTTGGCAAGATTAATATATCTAGTCTTTCACTTCCAATCCTTACGATTATTCTTGGCGGTCTAGATAGTTTTAATCCATGCGCATTTTTTATTCTGATTTTTCTGTTAAATCTTCTATTGTATGCTCGCTCTCGTAGGAGGATGCTCCTTATCGGCGGTGTGTTTATCTCTTTCTCTGGGCTTCTCTATGCCATATTCATGTTCATATTATTTGAAACTTTTTTACTTAGTAGAGAACATGTTGGAATAATCACAATTATTGCAGGTAGTCTCGCACTCATCCTTGGAGTCATCAACGTTAAGGATTTCTTCTTTTTCAAAAAGGGAGCTTCTCTAAGTATTCCTGATGATAAAAAACCAGGAATATATAAACAGATGAGAAATCTTGTTAGAAACCCCCGGGTTTCAGCTACACTCATTGGAACGATAGTATTAGCAGGAACTGTTAATTTTTATGAGTTATTGTGTACTCTTGGACTCCCCCTTGTGTTTACCCAAAAACTAGCACTATACGATATGTCTGCAATTGAATATTATACCTACATATTTTTTTACAACGTCGTCTATGTTATTCCGCTCATAATTATTGTTTTAATTTTTGTGTTTACGTTGGGAAAAAGAAAACTCACGGAATGGCACGGCCAAATCATGAAGCTTGTCACAGGAATTATGTTGTCCTCATTTGGCGTACTGTTTCTGACTAACTATAAGCTTTTAGAAAATGTTGTTACACCTATTTTGTTGCTGGTTTTCAGTCTTGTAACAACAGCAGTTATTTCCACCGTTTGGAAGAAATACGTTGTTAAAAAAAGAGAAATAACGCCACATGAATCAAAAGAAAAAGTTGAAAAATTAGAAAAAGAGATAGAATCTAAAGAAGAAACTAAATAATATTTAGAATAAAAAGGATGGGAGTTTATCCTTTAGATTTTTTACTTTTGTTACTATTTTTTCCCTTAGTTGTGATTTTTTTGAAGTTGCCTTTGTCTGTGCATTCCTTTTGTCTTGATTCCATTTAATGAACAAAAATGAGATCGACAGAAGTATAATTACAAGCAGTGCTAAAGCAATAATCACCGTATTGTCCGTTTGGGCAATAGAAGTAGAATCATAGTTTGCAATTTCTCCAGTTTCAATATCATAGACATGGTCCCATTCGCCGTCACCATTTTCATCTATAAGATATGTTCCATCGTTTTGTTGTTCAATATTAATTTCTCCACCAGCTGTACTGTTATAGAACATATCATAGATTCCATCAGAATCAACATCTTTGATGTGTCCAATATCGCCAACAATGTGTACATCTATTAAGATGGCGTATTCCATGGCTTCAGATTCCGTTTGACCATCAAATGCTTTTACGATAATTGTGTATTTTCCAGCAGCATCCCACTTATGTGTTTGTGTTGTTATCGTTTCAATTGGCAGGAAATCAGTTGTTGTCGTTTCGCCATCACCCCAGTCAAAAATATATCGTATCTCGTCATTATCTTCATCAGTAGAAACTGCAACATAGCTGTATTCAGTATTCTTTATACCATTTTGTGGACCATCTACTTCAGGAGTGATAGGTGGAACGTTTGGCTTTTCCACCACGGAAGCATGCGTAACATCCGTATTGCTC
>JAUWCF010000139.1 GCA_030609445.1 Thermoplasmatota archaeon
AGTTGAAAAAGAAGAAAAAAGAATTGAACATCTACACAAGAAATACAACAGTAAAAAGATTACAAAAGCAAAGTTTAACATTGAAAAAAGAAAAATCGAAGAAAAAATCAGAACGATGAAACGAAGAATGAGCGATCTACATGGATGGACGGTAAAAGAAAAACATCATCAGGACGAAAAAGCCGAAGAGAAACAAAAGAAAAAAGAAGAAAAAAAGAAGAAAAAAAAGAAATAGATGATGTATGCCAATCGTTGTAAAAACGGGGGATATCACAAAAATATCTTGTGATGCCATTGTTAATCCTGCAAATTCTTATGGATATATGGGTGGAGGCGTTGCAGGAGCAATAAAACGCGTTGGCGGAAACGACATTGAAAAGGAAGCAGTCTCAAAAGCTCCCATTTTTGTCGGTTCAGCTGTTGCAACTACTGCAGGCGCACTCCCATATAGATTTGTTATTCATGCTCCAACAATGGAAAAACTTGCAATGAGAATTCCTGTTGGAAATGTAGCAAAAGCAACACGTGCTGCCTTAAAACTAGGTGAGCAACTTGGCATTAGAAGTATTGCCGTTCCCGGAATGGGGACCGGCGTCGGTGGTGTATCACCTGCTGATGCTGCAAAAGCGATGATAAAAGTAGCAAAAGAGTTTGAAGACAAGTTTGATATTATTATTTTTATTGATCGTAATGAAAAAATGATTCATGCTTTTATAAGTTGTCTGAAAAAAAAGAATTAGCCGTTTTATTCTTCTTTCTGAAATGCGTCTCCTTTTGCTAATTCTATGATGTGCTTCATTATTACTTCTTTAGGAAATCCTGAAGTATCTAAATATGCTTCACATATCTGCTTAATACGGTCTAACCTATCTTGTAATCCAATTGTATCTTCCATTGTGCATCACATCTCTATAAATAATGCTTATATACTTACAAATATAAGCGTAAGACACCCGCAACTATCGTTTGTACATAAATCTTTTCAAAAAATTACTAATTTTCCAATGATAAATGTTAGAATGCCAACGCTTTTTGATTTCTTTTTCACCCTGCAGGCCATGAGCTGTAATCATTAATATGTGATACAGAACTCTTCAAATTCTCCCAAAAATTTTGTGTAATCTACCGTAACATCAGAGACTTCTGCAGATCTTGGACCCTTATGACACCAGGAAATCATATCTTTTACAGCAGTTTCTTCTCCTTCAAATACTGCCTCAACCCGTCCATCAGAGGTATTTCTCACCCAACCTTTTAAACCAAGCTGCTCTGCCATATTTTTTGTACTTGCTCGATAAAACACGCCTTGAACACGACCAGATATAAACACATGAGCACGAATATCCATGAAATACTCACCATTCAGGGTCTAAAACGAAGCAATGTCCTTGGAAACGGAATCGTATCTTTAATGTTATCAATACCGCAGATCCATGCAACCACACGTTCAACACCAAGGCCATATCCTGCATGAGGTACTGAGCCAAATCGCCTCAAATCAAAATACCACTTGTAGTTTTCAACAGGCTCACCCATAGCTTCAAGACGTTTTGTCATATCTTCTATATCAAGGCTTCTTTGAGAACCGCCAATGATTTCTCCATAACCTTCTGGTGCAATCATATCAAAACAAAGCGCTGTTTTTGGGTCTTTTGGATCCCTTGGTTTATAAAAAGCCATTATTTCAACTGGGTAATTGGTAACGGCGACTGGTGTTTTGAAATGACCTGCAAGCTTGTTTTCCTCAAGTGTTCGAAGGTCTTTTCCCCATTCAACATTCAGGCCTTCTTTTTTGTTTAAGATATCAATTGCTTCAGAATATGTTATTGTGGGAAACTCTGACTCTGAGATTTGCTTTAATTTCTCATAATCCTGACCTAAGATTTCAAGTTCAGACATGTTGTTTTTTAAGACTTGTTTGAGAATGAAACGTATTTCATCCTTCCCGATCTCAACGATGTCATGAAGATCCATCCATGCTGCTTCCATCTCAGCCATCCAAAACTCAGAGAGATGTCGTGATGTCTTTGATTTCTCAGCGCGAAACGTCGGCCCCATATTATAGATTTTTTCAAGGGAAAAAATCCCAGCCTCTGCATATAGCTGCCAAGATTGAGAAAGATAAGTCTTATCATTATAGTATTTCACCTCAAAAAGTGTTGAGCCACCTTCACACTGATTCGGCTGCAATACCGGTGCATCAAACTCATAGAAACCTTGTTCTCTGAAAAACTGATGAATCGCACCAACCACCGTAGAACGTATTTTAAAGATAGATGAAAGTTTTCGAGAACGTAACCAAAGATGTCGTTGATCAAGTAAAAACTCAGGGCTTTGATCCTTTACAATAGGGAAAGGTTCTGCAAAATTTAATATCTTAATATCTGTAACCTTAAGTTCATATCCACCAGGCGCACGCTTATCCTCTTGTACAGTTCCGGTAAGTTCTAAAGAGGATTCAATGAGCGCTTTTTTTGCATCTTCAAACTCAGCATCTGAAAGATTACCTTTCTTAACTGTAGCCTGCAGAATACCTGTTGCATCTCTCATCGTAATAAAAGTGATATTTCCACTACTTCGCGTCCTATATATCCATCCACGGAGATGGACATCTTCATCTGATTTGCTTCCAGAAAGTATTTCTTCAATTTTTGTCCAAGTATTTTTTGACATAACAAAACCGCACAATGAAGAATATATTATATTACTTTTCTGTTGATTTTCTCTAAATCAACAATTTTTAAAAGTAACCCTTCTTATAAAGATAGATGATAACTGCAATTGCTGTGCCTATCATCATTGGTGATCCATCTGTTGTTTCTGCCTCATCTTTTTCGTATCTAGTGGGTCTTCCAGTTTCGGGATCAAAAACATAGTCCCATTCATCATCTCCATCGTTATCTATCAAGTAGGTTTTATCATCCAGCAGTTCAACATCTGTCTCTATTCCGGTCGTATCATTATGAAACGTGTCATAGACTCCATCACCGTCATCATCAGTAAGATAACCAATAGTTCTAACGATAATTGAATCTATATAAACAGTATGCTCCACGATATTTGATGTCGCACTGTTTTTATCTTTTGCATACACCTTTAACACATAAACTCCAGCTATAGTCCAACTGTAAGATGCATTAGCTAATGTATTATTATTATTGAAAAAATCAGCCTCAGTAATATTTGTATCATCATCCCAATCAAAAATATATTTGATAGTGTCGTTGTCTTCATCATCATTTATCACTATAAATAGATATCACTAAAATTCAGTATTTCTCCACTCGGATGATAACGCTAAATAACTCTTAATTCTATAACATAGTATTTTACAACAAAGTGCTGCCTATTATCCCAAAATTTAGAGAATATCTCCCTAAACGCTTAAATAGAGGCTTCTTATTAGTGGCAATACTTTCTTATATACTATAAGATAAAAAACCAATGATAGATGATCTAGATGATCCTATGATTAATGGGG
>JAUWCF010000123.1 GCA_030609445.1 Thermoplasmatota archaeon
GAAGGTATATATTTCAAGAGTCGTGTCTGTGTCCTTATGTATAATAGTGATTGTTACATCAACTAGGTTGCATGAAGTACCTTAAATATAAAAAAAATCTGATCCATGAATGATTCCACTGCTACCGGAAATATCACTCATGGCAAATTTATGATATTCATTTGCAGTCAAATTAAGACAATTTCCAGCATCAGTTTCTCCATTTATGTAAATTGAAACTGCTGCAGTTGATCGTATTGCAAGATTTGTCCAATTTAATTCAGCATCAGTGCTAAGAACAGATAATCTGTCTACATCTTCAATTGCCATCATTTGAACTGCTGGTATAGTTTGTTGTTGTACGCCAATATTTCCACTTATATAGGTATATATTGTTGCCGCAATCGCTACCGTGATTACAACCATGAGAATAACACCAATAACAGTAGATACTGCCTTTTCACCTTCTTTAGAGTTAGGAGTTAATGCCATATTTTTCACTGTGTACCGTATTTTTGTAAGTTTGCTTATTAAAGTCTTGTTGTACAACTATTACCAGGTTTCTTTACAGTTATTACAAAATGACATTCTTAGAATCTATTGGTGTCGATTGGTATGGGATTAGGAAAATAGGTTATTTTTAATTTCGCCATCAAATTCCAAAACAACCAAGAACCTTTTTTGCTTTTCTCCATGCTTCATTCGGTTCCAATCCGTCCCTTCTATATTCTAAAAATAGTTCTCGGAGTTCTTTCATGTATTCATCAGATTTATTCTCTTTCTCGATAGTTAAAAAATAGCAGGCAATTCTCCGCATCCATTCAGGATCGTCTTCCTTTTTACGCCGTAAAAATTTCTTTTTCATTCTCATTTTTTTATTGATTTTTATTACATCTTTTTCAGAGTTAAGAGTTAATGTCATATTTTTCACCACGTACCGTATTTTTGTAAGTTTGCTTATTAAGGCCTTGTTGTACAACTATTACCAGGTTTCTTTACAGTTTGCTACATCCCTAAATGTCTCTCAGATGTAAACAAAATGCAGATATGAAGAACGAAAATCGCACGTTATCGGGCATAGCGCGAAAACGAATTTGGCTGAAATCATGAACTTTTTGTACACTATACATAAAAATTTCCGTTCATTTTAAAACGAGACAAAGTATCCACTATATGGTTTGAATGGTAAGATTCTCTTTGTGGATTTTACTCTAAAGTTTTCCACAAAGGGATCTTGCATTCTTCTGCATCCATTTCTTCTTGCTGTTGAGAAAGCTACCCCATCGTTTCTTGATCGATGAAAACACACTTTCAACGATGGAGCGGAAATGATATGTAGAAAGCCAGGTTTCCTTGTCTTTTTTGTATTTTCTAATATGTGCAATCCATGCTGGATTACCTTTTGCCTTGTTAGTTGCATTATCTTTGAAACAGAGATATGGTGTCCCGTTTTTATCTACAACGAATTGATAGTTTTTCCTGGAGGGATAGGCTTTATCTACAAATATGGTTCCAATTTCTGGAAGGTGTCTGATCAAGTTCTCAAATTCTTTGGAATCGTGTCTATTCCAAGGTGTCATAGTAAACCAATGTACGATACCTGTATCGATATCCATGCTGATGTGGAGTTTTATGCAATCTTTCCTTTTGTTTTTTCGTTTGATACGTATGTCGTACCATGTGCTGCTGTTGCTGGTACGAAAACCTGTGCTGTCAACGGCGATATTCATTCCTTTTCTTCGGAGAAATCGCGTCACTCTGTTCATCACCTTACGGATGTATTTGGTTGAGAGCTTTTTCATTCCACGATGAATAACACTATGGCCCGGTAACTCATCGTAATCCCGTTTCAATGTTTCACTGTCTTTGACATATGATTCAATGTCATCATAGCTTTCATTGAATCCTTCTTTAAGAATGCAACATATTGCTACCAACCTGGAATCATGTCCTTTTCTACCGATTTTACCAGGCTTCCACGGAGGCTGTACCTGTAGTACCGCTTTTATCACTGCCTTGATAAAGGATCCGTTGAAGTTATGGTTTACATGGTTCGCAATCTTTGGATTCATTCTTTTTTTAGCGCATCCCATCCTGCTAAAAAAATAAACTTCATCTCCTAATTATCTATTTCGGGATAAAGCCGTAAATAATACTATTATCAATTTCTTAGTAAATCTTTAACGTTTTTCACAATATGTTTTTCATTTAAACCATATTTTTCGAGCAAGTCCTTTGGCTCTCCGCTTTCGCAGAATCTGTCTTTTATTCCCATTCTTCTAAATCTTACAGGGAGGCTGTTCTCCGCAAGTGTTTCTGCTACTGCTCCTCCAAGTCCGCCAATAATTGAATGTTCCTCTGCTGTTATTATCGCACCCGTTTCCTTGGCACATTTAATTACTAGTTTCTCATCTAATGGTTTTATAGTATGCATGTCAATTACTTGAGCGTTTATACCTTGCTTAAATAGTGTTTTCCGTGCATCAATTGCTGGATCGACCATGGTTCCGCAGGCAATAATTGTAACATCTGAACCGTCCTCAACTATCATCCCCTTGCCTAGTTTGACGCTTTCAATATAATCTTTAGCATAAATAATTGGTGCATTTGCCCGCCCGATCCTTGCATACATAGGGCCTTTATTTGTTGCCATGAGTTCAACGATTTTTCCTGTTTGTGTGGCATCACTGGGCGCAAGAACAGTCATATTTGGCAATACTCGCATCAATGCAAGGTCCTCTATCATTTGATGGCTAGCTCCATCTTTCCCTACACTTATACCACCATGTGTAGCAAATATCTTCACATTAGCCTGTGAATATGCAAGATCAATACGTATCTGATCATAGACTCTTCCCGTAGCAAACACGGCAAATGTACTTGCAAAAGGTATTTTACCACATGACGCAAGTCCAGCAGCCGTGGATATCATGTTTGCCTCGGCGATACCCATCTCAAAAAATCTTTCGGGATATTTCTTTGCAAACATTATAGTTTTTGTAGATTTGGAGAGATCCGCATCTAAAACGACTAGATTGGGATATTTCTCACCGAGCTTTACAAGAGTTTCCCCATATGCATTCCTGGGATTTGCCATTAATTTCTTACTCAAGTCTAGCCCTCCAGTTTCTTCTGCATTAAATCGAGTTCTTTCATTGCCATGTTGTATTCCGTTTCATTTGGTGGAACGCCATGAAAATCAACGTTATTTTCCATGAATGAGACTCCTTTGCCCTTTACAGTATTTAGTATAATTACGGATGGCTGTCTCTTATGATTATCTGCCTCATTTAGAGCACCAAGTATTTGTTTCATGTTGTGACCATCAATCTCTGTAACATGCCATCCAAAGGAACTCCATCGATCTCTCACCGATTCTAGACGCATTACTTCCTCTGTGTTTCCATCAATCTGTAAAAAGTTTCTGTCAATGAAAGCAGTTAAATTATCAAGCTTGTAATGTGATGCTGCTGCAGCTGCCTCCCATACCTGTCCCTCATCATTCTCACCGTCACCCAACATGACATAAGCACTGTATGTCTTCTCATCTAATTTTCCTGCAAGAGCTACACCGTTTGCAAAAGAAAGACCATGGCCAAGGGAACCAGTAGAAGCCTCAATGCCTGGAACATAAGAACATACGGGATGTCCTTGCAACATACAGTTGATCTCTCTAAGATTTTTCAATTCGTCAACAGAAAAATATCCGCTCTCTGCAAGTACTGCATAAAGCGCAGGGGCAGCATGGCCTTTACTCAAAATGAAGCGATCTCTATCTGGATCATTAGGATTTTTAGGGTTGTGATTCATATGTGCAAAGTACAGTGCAACAATCATGTCAACAGCAGACAATGAACCACCGGGATGTCCTGATTTAGCTCTGTACAACATTTCAATAATATGTTTCCTGATATTAACAGCCATTAAATCGAGTCTATCGATAATTTTCCTATCGTAATGCTCCATTGAATC
>JAUWCF010000210.1 GCA_030609445.1 Thermoplasmatota archaeon
GCTGACGTGCTTATCAAAAAAACCTGAAACAATTTAAATAACCTCAAGATTTGCTTTGTTTTCCTTTGCAGGTGAATTAACTTTTATCTCTATTCTTTTCCTAAATTCATTATACCCTGCTGGAAAAACAGAACTGCGAGCATCAGGTGTAACAAAAAGATCAATAGCGGCACCATCCTGGTATCTTTTTACACTATCCTTAAGATTATTCATACCATCTCTGATGCCTTTATATGCTTTATATATTATTTATAGATTTTTATTGGTAACTATTCCATTTCTTTTCAAGATCTGGATTAGTTATTGTGTCCATGATGTATTTAGCAAATTCTTCACCTGTTGCACCATTGTCTCGACCAGTCATTGTAAGTTTTTTCTCGTACTGAACACAAACATCCAGTGCCATTTCTAGTTTCTTTGCTTTATCTGGAAAACCAATATGGTTCATCAACATAGATGCAGATTTAATCATACTACATGGATCTGCATATTTTGCTCGTCCTTCTTTTACCATACGTGGAGCGCTTCCATGTATTGCTTCAAACATTGAATATTGTTTACCAATGTTAGCAGAACCAGCTGTTCCAACTCCACCCTGTATTTGTGCTGCTTCATCTGTAAGTATATCGCCATATAGATTTGGCATTACAACTACTTTGAACTGACTTGCACGTGCAGGGTCTATAAGTTTAGCAGTCATTATATCAATAAACCAGTCATCCCATTCTACATCAGGGTAGTCTTTTGCTACTTTTTCAGCAGCATTAAGAAACCGTCCATCTGTTGCTTTTACAACATTTGCTTTTGTGACAACTGTTACTTTGTTGATATTGTTCTTTTTTGTATAGTCAAAGGCTAGACGAATGATTCTATCTGACCCTTGCTCAGTTGTTACTTTGAAATCAATGGATAGATCATCTGTGACATTTATTCCTTTACTTCCAAGAACATATGCACCTTCTGTGTTTTCTCTGAAAAACATCCAATCAATATTTTCTTCTGGGACTTTTACAGGACGTACATTTGCAAAAAGATCTAGTTCACGTCTCATTGCTACATTTGCACTTTCAATGTTTGGCCAGGGGTCTCCTTTCTTAGGCGTTGTTGTTGGGCCTTTTAGGAGTACATTACATTTTTTAATCTCTGCTAGTACATCTTCAGGTATGGCTTTGTTTACTTTTGCCCGATTTTCGATAGTGAGCCCTTCAATTACGTGAAACTCTACTTTGCCATTTTCTATTTCGTCTTTTAATAAGAACATGAGGACATTTTTTGCGTGTTCACATATATATGGCCCGATTCCATCACCGCCAACAACTCCTATGACAATTGGTTTGAGTTTATTGTAGTCTATCCAGTCTCCAGATGATTTCATTTTTTCAATCCTTTCAAGTTGCTCGGTGACAATTTTTCCAAAATGTTCTTTTGCTTTTTCTACATCTTTATTCATCATTATTACCTCCATTTTTCATTTCACCTTCTCAGGTTTATCTGGCATCATATATGCAATATCATCCCACGGATGCCTGTATAATCCTGTTTTAAGTCTCTTCTGATCCATTATATGCCCCATAAACCCAATGCTGCGTCCTAGGACAAATAGAGCATTAAGTGTTCCAAGTGCGACAAATTCTTTTACTTCTTCTTTTGTGTAACCTATACTTCTAAACATATCACAACAAAGGATTCCTATGCAACCATCA
>JAUWCF010000043.1 GCA_030609445.1 Thermoplasmatota archaeon
GCCCATATAAAGAACTTGTTGTACAATTGTTACCGGATTTATTATGGGCATTTCTCGGAGAAGGAAAAGGAGTTGGGAAAAACGGCATTTTGACAAAATAACGCAATATGTTTAAATATGTGGTCCAGCAGAGTATATACATTGTATACGATGAGAAGAAAGTATAAATCCAGAAAAATGTTATTTTTTATAGTTTTACTATTCTTTATCATACAAGTAGTTGCTATTATAGGATTAGCAGAGGAAAAAAATCAGCCTGAATTAAAACCAGACAAGATCACCAGTAAAGAAAAATATGATTTTGCGAGTATTACTGCTCCAAACCCACAATTAACTATCGACGCTCCCAATTATGTTTCGCCTGGGGATGAACTCAAGATAGTGGTAACTTCAGATGCTGAACCAGTCGGAGGAGCAACAGTAAAATTATTAAGTGAAATTACGACAGATGAAGATGGAACTGCTTCCATCGAAATTCCTATATCATTAGCAGATATGAAATTGATTTTAACAGCAACAAAAGATGACTTTGATCCATGTGCTATGTTGATAAACATTGGTTCTAAAGAAAAAACAGAATACATGACTCCATATATCGCACAACCTTCTAATGGAATATCTGTGTTGCAAAGTTTTCAGAGTATATGGAACATTCCATTTTTAGATAGATTATCAACGTTTCAAACAGGTAATTAGATAGAGCCAACCGACTTATTTTTTAGTTAATCACAAATCAAATCTATTTTAAAATTTACTTTCACCAATCCCTGAAAAAGTCTTATAACTAGTGAGATTAATCAACAATTATAACCATGCCAAAAACAGGAGTCGCAAATCTTCCTTTACATCCAGGTAAAGCACCCCGATGGTTGTTTAAAAGAATGGTATCGCTTTCCAAAGGAATCGCAGAAGTCATAATATATGAGTACGGAAAAGACGAGTTTTTACGAAGAATTTCTGATCCATTCTGGTTTCAAGCATTATCTTGTGTTCTTGGATACGATTGGCACTCTAGCGGAACAACCACTGTAACCTGTGGAGCATTAAAGAAGGCAATTGATCCGGAACAATTTGGATTAGCAATAACAGGTGGCAAAGGAAAAGCATCGAGAAAAACACTGTCCGAGGTTGAAAAAATCGGAGAACTCTATAATCTTTCAACCTCATCAATTGAAGAATTACAATATTCAAGTCGTATGGCTGCAAAAGTAGACAATACAGCAATACAAGATGGACATAACCTCTATCATCACGTACTTCTTTTTTCTGAAAATGGAAAATGGGCAGTCATACAACAAGGAATGAATCCTGAAACAAAATATGCACGAAGATATCACTGGCTCTCAGAAACCGTTGAAAATTATGTCTGTGAGCCACATACTGCAATCATGTCAGATGTTCTACAAGATAAAGTATTGAATATGACCTCAAAGCAAAGCATTCCTGCTCAGAAAGTATCTGTTGATCTAGTCAATGACAATCCCGCTCATCTTAGACGAGATTGGGCAGAATTAACCCTGCCTCACAATCAAAGAACACTTGACAACTGGACGGAGGATAAGCAAAACAATAAATCTATTGGCAATCTCCATATGCCAAGATCAATAAACTGGGCAAAAATGACAGAAATCTATGACTTTCAACCAAAAAACTATGAAGAACTCCTCTCAATAAAAGGAGTTGGGCCAAATACCGTTAGAGCTCTAGCACTCATTTCTGATCTTATTTATGGAGAAAAACCATCATGGCATGATTCAATTGTACGGTACTCATATACAGTAGGCGGTAAAGATGGTGTACCTTTTCCGGTGGATAGAAAAGCCATGGATGAATCAACAGTAATCATACAACAGGGAATACAGCAGGCAAAAATTGGGGATAAGGAAAAGATAAAGGCACTTAGAAGATTGAAAGACTACATTCCTTATAGAAACCAATAAATTTATTTATATAGTAGATGTATGTTAAATATAATTATGGGGAACTATTCATTAAAACGTAATAAACAATTACAATCATTTGGGAGAACAATTCTAATTCTAACAATAATTATTTTTCTTATATCCCCTGGAGTTATTGGCATCAGCTTTTTTGAAAAAAATAATAGCTATACTGACCAAAGCATTGTTTCAAAGATTTCTAAAGAAATTGAAATTCCCGCAGGCTCTGATTACTACATAAAATTTGATTCAGAAACACAAACTTTAGAAGGAAAAGAAACGAACTCTTACTCAAAAGGATTATCTGAAAAAACAATTTCTGCTATCGTAAAGTCACCAAAATGGATTCAAAGAGAACTTACAAGACAATTTCAATCTCTTGAGAGCCCTGAGGAATATGCAGAGTTGATATTAAGTGTTAGCAAACAATATTCTGATGAGATTGCGTTTTCCATAGCATGCTCTCCATTAGGTGCTGCTCCTTCAGTTGATGTCATTAGAGATAATACATTTTTTCTGTATGAGAATGATAAATGGATACAATATGCTGACATCATTGATTATGATAATGAAGATGGAGATTACTATTCAACCATCAGATACAGAGTGTTAGAAAATGATACAGTAAAAGAGTTTGAATATCCTCGGGATATTTATTATTGGTATGTCGTCCAACCAAAAACTCTGAGTGAAAATGCTGAACGCATCTATGAAAAAATTTGGAGAGAGTATCTTTTCAATCACAATGATTTGGGCTATCCTTTGTTGAAGGAGAAGTTGTCAACTATTGAATATCTCTGGGATTGCAAGCCATATTCTCAGCCAGCTAACAGGCTTTGGAAATGGAGCATGGAGAATCATCCAACTGCAATTGAAGCAACAAGTTACTGGATTGGAAAAACAGTTCCACATCAAGCAACAGGAGATAGACCCGGTCAACCAAACATTATTGCACATGAACACAATGGATATTGTGGAGAGTTACAGCGGATTGCAGTTGCAGCACAACGAACTTCATTGATTCCATCGATAGGTGCATGTAATATTGGAGAGGATCACGTCTGGAGAGAATTCTACGAACGAGGTTGGCATCAAAACGACAACTGGTGGACAGATAGCGGGGGAATCGTCGATGATCCAGATGTATATCAATATGGCTGGGGAAAATATATGTCTGCTGTATTTACATGGAGAGGCGATGATTTAATCTATGATGTAACTCCGACATACATTCATCCTGAAGATAGAACGACAGTAAAATTTGTTGTAAAAGACAGCTATCTTCACTCTGTTGACGGTGCTCGAGTAACAGTTACTGTACAAGGAATAAAAGACATCATGTGGTTAAAAAACACAATATTGGAAAAGATCCAAGAAATATGGGACAGGTTACCTGATTTTATCAAAGGAAAAATCCTCCAAGCCATTTATGAGCGGGTTCAAGATAAAATCGATGAAATTCCAGACATTATCGATGGACTGACAGTTACAACATGGAACTACACTGACATGAAGGGGGAATGCACACTTGAACTTGGTAAAAACCATAAGTATCTTTTTGTCATTCAACAAGGAAATAACCTTAGAAAACCTTGGCAGCTTGCAAAAAATAATGCAATAAGAATCTATAACAATACTCGTGATAAAACATTTCACATAACTTTTCTTGATTTCTCCAATAGAGTCCAGAGACGCATCAGTAAAGAAATGCCTGAGGGGGGCTGCATCTTTGATATCTCATTTGATACAAAGGCGTATCAACTGCAGAAAAATGTAAGAACTGACCTCATTGGAACCTACGATACGAAGGGAGATATTGATTTTTTTATTTTGGATGAAGAAAACTTTGGGAAATATATGGATGGAAAAAGATTTTCTTGTTTCAACTATATCGAGGAGGAAAACTCAGATTTTAGTTTGAGTGCAGAGAAAAAAGATTGGTATATTGTTTTTAGAAACCATGCTCACCGGACAAATGTTGTATTAGATTTTTCAATTCAAGTTGAAGTATCTACAGATATAGATAAGGTGCGGATTGTTTCTCCGGATACAAGCATTTTTGATAATCCTATTTTTAATGTAGGCGATGTCGTTAATATCTCTGGAATTGCAACAGATGATATCCTTCTTATTATTGATAATGAATCTATACCAGTCCCAACTATTAATGGCGAGTGGTCCCATCTTTGGGATACATCTGAAGCAATAGTACACGATCATCTAATTTCAGCAAACTGTGGTGATGCATACGATGAAATATTTATTTCATTAATCGATACAATTCCTCCCGAGATAGAAATCATTGAACCACAAGATGGAGAAATCACAGATGTCGATTCTTTAATTATTTCTGGTCATAGTATGGATAACGTTGGTGTTGAAAAAGTCGAAGTGGCAATTGATTATGGTGAATATGTAGAAGCAAATGGAATAGAAAACTGGTCTATCGAGTGGGATATAAGTGGTTTAGCGCTTGGAGATCACTTTATCTTTGCAAAAGCAATTGACATATTTGGACAGAAATCAATTCATTCGATAAACATTGTAGTAAACGAAAGTGGTCATGATTGGGGACCCTTGATTAATAATTACTATCACAAACCAGATAGCCCGACAAACATTAGTAATGTCATAATCTATGCAAACGTTACAAAAAATAGCCCCTTTGACATCAAAAGAGTTGTTTTATACTGTAATAATGGCACAGAAACAAACACGTTTGAGATGTACCGGTATGCTGATAATCCTGTTCAGGATCGTCATGAAGAAGATCCGTTATATAATGAGCCGAATGACCCAATATTTGGCTTTGAACTTGGGCAATTTAATACAGGCGACTCCATAATCTATTGGGTTGTAGCTTTAGATACTGCAAATAATTTTGTTCAATCAAATGAAAAATCCTTTATGATCGATTAACATTGTAATTTGTGAGTATGAATCCTGACCTGCGATATCTAAAAAAATTGGAAGATATAGATTTTCAACCTGTATTCATAATGGGATTGCATCGATCTGGAACCAGTATTTTATACAAAATGCTTACATCATCTGGATGTTTTAATCCTGTTTCAGTATATCATCTGATAAAATACGATCAGCTTTTAGATGATTATGAAAACAAAAGACAAGACAATGTAAAAAAAAGACTTACGGAATCATTCAGAAAAAAAGGCCTTGATGATCGAGGAATTGACAAGTTAAAGGTCAGTGCTGATTTTGCAGAGGAATATGGATTTTTTCTTGATGAGAAATCAGCACAGACATTCATTACAAAAAAGAACGTTTCAAAGTTTAACGAAATGTGTAAAAAAATTACGTATATCTCAGATAGAAAAAAGCTGATTCTTCTGAAAAACCCATATGATTTTTCGAATTTTATCTTTATAAAAAAGGCTTTTCCAAATGCACAATTTGTCTTTATTCACAGGCATCCTTTAAAGGTGTTAAGTTCCCTATTATCTGCTGTGAGAGTTCTGTTTAGGGAACATAATTTTTATGCTTCACAAATATCTAGGATTTATAACAGATTCTATGAAAATCCTTTATCGCGATATTCGCTTAAATATCTGACATCAAATCTTTCATTTTTTGGACTTGTGCTACTTTGTATTAATTCTTCAAAATCCACGAAATATTATCTAAAAAATATAAGAAAACTGCCAGACGATTGTTATATCTCAATAACGTATGAAGAACTATGTAATAACCCCCAGCAAACTATGGAAAATATTTTTCCAAGACTAAACATAAAACCAAAGAAAAAAATTGATTACAATTCATTTATTAAACCAAGGAAGACAATTCTTGACCCAAGTGTTGTGTCTTTAAGAAAATATATCTATTCATCCATGAGAGCCTATTGTAAAAAGTTTAATTATACACTTGATAATTATCTTTAGTTCCCATTACAAGAACGATTGTATTTGATCTTCAATAATCTTTAATGTTTCTTTTTGATCTCCAGGATCATACGATTCTAGACTCTTTTTATAAAAATTTAGGTTTTGTAAAAAATCCTCAATATCCCCTTTGCAAAAATCCATTTTATAGACACCGACTCCTAGTTTTTCAATAAACTGTCCATTTATCACTTGTTCAAACTGATGTCGTATAGGATGAGAAAAAATAGGTTTTTTAAGATATAATGCCTCGCTGAGGACCGTAAAACCTCCATTGGCAATAACAGCTTTAGCATTAGCAATGTCATGATAAAAGTCCTCCTCGTTAAAGCGTTTGAATATAAGATTTTCATCAACAAGTTCTTTGTTAAACCCGTAGATAATAAATGTTTCATCTATTTTTTTCAATACCTCAGTAATAAACTCTGTAGAAATTGATGTCTGATAGACAAAAACGTGATTGCCATATGTTGGTTTTTGTTTTAATATCCCTTCTTGGATAAGCGGCTTTAAAAACATAACTTTAGGCTTGTCAATTTGTTCATCTGAGAAATCATAAATAATGTATTTATCAGCATTCATAACCGATATTTTTACGGCGATAATCAAAAAAAGCCATGAGAGATATTCCCCAAAATTTATCTTATATTTTCGATGCAGTAACACTTGAGGGTTATCAATGCTTAATCGTTTTATTCCACTGAAAAATGCGGCAACATGACTGATTGGATCTGCATCAGTGATCAATAGTTCAGGTTTGAACTCTTTAATGATCCGTCTAACCTTGAAAAAAGAAAACGGCGTTTTTGCAAATGTTCTAAAAATCATCCGAAAAATGCTGTAAAAAAGCCTTACTTGATTCCCTCGATATACAAACCTTGGAGATTCAATCTCTTCAACATAATCAAACTGTTTTGATAGAAAATCATATGCTTTTCCGCCAGCAACAATTCGTATGTCATGCTTATTTTTAAGATGATTAATCAAAATTCTACTTCTACTGGCATGCCCAAGACCTTCGCCACAAAGGCCATAGAGTATTCTTGCCATATTCTTTCATCTCTTATGTATTTACTAATAACTCTTTATTTATAAAATAGATAGATGCTAAACTGATGGGAGTGTTTTACTAGTTTTATATAAACAGATGCATATCCTGATAACCACTGACTCCTACCCAAAACGCTTGATCAAGTCCAGGAATAGTGACATTGGCTTCGACGACAACGAGAAGCCCGTCTGGGAGTTCCGGAAGGAAAATTCTTTGTCCTCTAAATAACGATCTGCGAGGCAGGTATATTTGAGCACGAATGAATGTTGAATTTTCAGGTCCCACCTCAGTATCATTCACAGTACAATCACCGATTAATGTTTTTTCTCCATTATCAATTCTGTAAATAGAAAAAATGATATCTTTTGCAATCAACCCTATTTTATTTGGATTTCTCATTTCAAGTATCATATAACTTGTAAATCCCCAATTTAGAAATCCCCGTCTAGTAAGTTTCATATCTGCATTTATCAAAGCTTCGGTAGGTGAATCCATTGAGAATATATCTTCAAGATGGGG
>JAUWCF010000090.1 GCA_030609445.1 Thermoplasmatota archaeon
GATATCATTGTTCTCGGCAGTAAAGGAGCAAGTGAACTTGGAACATATCCTATCGGCAGTATTGCAAATAAAGTCGTACAATATGCTCATAAACCGGTTATGATAGTACGATAAAAAAAATTGGGATTATTTCCCTCTGCTTTGATTGGCACGTATACTTGGTCGAATTTTTTCTGCACCTTTTCCTTTGTGACGCAGCCCTCTTCCTTTTTGCCCCGCACTTGTTTTTCCTCTGAGAACTCTTCTTCGATTTGGGAATGCAGAGATCCAGTTTATTTTTGGATCATTGACGATTGCAGGATGTGCAGGATCAACTAAAATAACTTCGTAGTAGTGGTATCTTCCGTCTTCTCCAACCCAATATGAGTTTAGCACTTCCATGTTTGGATATCTTTTTGCAGTACGTTCTTCTGAGATTCTCTGCGTGCTTTTTGCAGCAGTGATTTTTTTAATACCTCTTTTCGATGCAACTCTTCCGCCTTTAATCTGATGTTTTCTGAGTCCGCCTCTTCGTACTCGGGATCGTACAACGATATATCCTTGTTTTGCTTTATATCCTAAGGATCGCGCCCGGTCAATTCTTGTAGGTTTTTCAACTCTTGTAAAGTTTTCCTCTTTTCTCCACTGAATAAGACGATTTTTGATTGGTGACTGGTACGATGTATCAGGTTTTCTCCATTGATCTCTTACGTAATCATACATGCTTTTTACCATTTTGTACACCTGTCCTTGGTTACGGGTAGAGGCTATGGAAGTAAAATTCTTTATTTAAAACTTTTCCCACCCTTTTTCCACTGATTTTTCTTCAGTTTGAGTTTATATGAACCACAGCTGACATAAGATTCATAGAAAAATAAATAAACATTTAACATATGGTAGCGAAAGATCCCCATGAAGAGAATAGCAAGTTTAGTATTCATAAGTCTACTAACTTTATCAATCGTATTTCCTGTTGTTCATGCGTATGATGTTGGTATTACAACAGAACAACAAGCCATCACTATATCTATTTCTGACAGCGGTCTTGATGTTGAAGAAAACATAAAAGTGACTAATTCTGCATATGTAAATATGACGTCAGTTAAGTTTTGGATACAGCAAGATGCTTTTGATGTTGAAATACTGGCTGTTGAGTCAGGTAACTCTCTTTCATCTATTGTTATCGGTAGCAACAGACGGGAATGCAACCTATCACAATATAATCTCTCACTTGCTCCTGAAGATACATTGGATATCAGACTTACCTATACGCTTCCGACAGATACAAAACATTTCGTTAAAACAATATTGTATGATACAGCATCTCTTTCTATAACATATGGAAATGATGAGCTGTATCGGGGAGAGCATTTAGTATATAGCGCAGAATCTAACTCCGTGCAAGTTCTTCTCCACATAGCAACAGAAGCTCCTGTAAACATAGTGTATATAATAATTATATTTCTTCTAGTTGTCGTCCTTGTTGCATCAACACTGTTGCTGATGAGAAAGCAACGGAAAAAAGCAAAAAAATCAATTGTTGAATCTAAAGAGGCACTTGCTACAAAAAAAGCGCTCCTGCTGTCATTACTCAAAGATGTTGAAAAAAAACATAGAGCAAAAGATATTTCAGATGAGACCTATAACAAGTTAAAAGAAGAATATAAGCAACAAGCAGTCGATGCCATGAAAAAAATAGAAGACCTCAAAAACTAATCTAAAAATCAAATAGACTTGGTTGTTTCACCTCTTGTTTTATCTCTTCTTTCTTTTCATTTTCTTTTGTATCTTCAGATGATATACTTTTGATCTCAGATTGTTTTTCATCTTTTTTTTCTGCATCATGTAGGATAGCATTGAGTTTATGTAGATATTTGTCGCCGAGAAGATATTTTATTTCACTTTCTGAAAGATCCAACCTTTTTTTCATTTTACAAGCAAATGTCATATCCGTCTGAAATAAGAATTTAAAATGGGGAAGTAAAAACTCTCTACTTTTTTTATGTGAATTGTGACACAATCCTCCTATTTTATGAACCGTAGAGTCTCTTAATGCTCTTGTTGATTTACTCCGTCCCATCTCCCTCATCCATGTTGGAGAATAGTATTTAGGATTGCTGTAATTATGTGTTTTCGCAGCTGATATGCCTCCATTCATCATATCACAGGCATATGACCAAAACCCGTAGTATTGCCTTCGAAAAACTCTTCCGAAAAACAGATCAGCTTTCGATAATGCTTCATAGCCTTTTACAAGATCATTTGTATCAATATATTCTCTTGGGAGGTTTTCAGCCAGCCATAATAAAAACGTTTCAGGAGGCATATCGACACTAGATGTGCTTTCATTAATTTTTTTAAGATTTCTTGTTTTAAAAACGTCTCGTAATGCATCAAATATTATTTTCTCCCGATTTCTGTAACCTAAAGCGTCTAATGCCTGGATATCTACTTGCTTTCGATTGAGACAAATCGATTGTAAATCATTTACCGCAGATCTAACGTCTCCTTTGCATCTATCCGCAATTGCCTGAAGGAGTTTTAGATCAGCAAGGATGTTTTCTTTTTTACAGATATTTTTTAATAGCTCAACAATATGAAATGTATTCACTTCATAATAATTAATCAAGGTGCATATCTGTTTTAAAATAGCACCGCTTCCTTTTATCAAATTATAATAATCATTTACAATAAGGATGATGGGTTGATTCGTGATTTTTATGGTTTCTACAATTGCTTTTTTACCGCCTTTATCGCTAAAATCATTTTCCTTCTCTGTTTTTTCTATTCGTTCGTAGAGATTATCTGCCTCATCTAAAACAATAAGTTTTCTTCCACCCATACTTGATGGAATAAATCTACCAAAGTCGTCAAATGTTTCGTTTACAGCACCTGACGTCGCTACTTTCTTTATTGTTCCTGCATTTCTTGCATCTGATGCATTAAGTTCAATTGTAATCCACCCAAAATCATGAGCAAGAGCCAGAGCACTGCTTGTTTTCCCAGTTCCGGGTTTACCTGATAATATTACTGCTCGTTTCTTTGGAATTTCACCTTTTTTCCACATTCTCGCCCAGTTTCGAAGAGCAGTTATGGCACGTTCGTTTCCAACGATTTCATCAAGGCTTTTCGGCCGATATTTTTCTGTCCAGTCCTCCATCTGTTAAAGAGAAGGAGAGTTCTATATTATAAATTTTGTCTTGACATAAACTTTTTATCGAGTTGTTTAATATCTCTTCTTCCAAGCGGGGATGGCCCAGCCTGGCTACGGCGAAGGATTGCTAATCCTTTGATCTTAGGATCACGGGAGTTCAAATCTCCCTTCCCGCGCTTTTATTTATTACGTGATCCAAGATATTGTCTGATCTTTTTACTAAATAAATGTTTAAATGCAACAAAAATGATATAATACGTAAGAAAAGAAAAGGGGGAATTCTTGTTGAGTAATAAAAAAACAAAACCGTTAGTTATTGTAATGATTTGCATGCTGCTGACTTCGTTGTTCTTAGCTGGATGTATTCTACCAACTAAATATATGGTTGAAATGAGAGATGGTGTACATCTTGCAACTGATGTATATTTACCCAGGGGTCAAAGTAGTCCTCATGGTGCTATTCTCATTAGAACTCCTTATAGCAAAAATCCTTTAGGACTCATTGGTATGACCTGGGCAAGGCAGGGATGGCTGGTCAGGATATTACTTAAAAAAGGAGGAGTTGCGGATTAAATTTAGATGTAAAAGTTGCGGGGAGCGAGTATCTATTTGGGAGGAAGGAACTGATTTAGTTCAGGATATACAGATATATTCATGTCCGTATTGCGGTGAAAAACAATCTATGAAAAACATCTAACATCTATGTCTTATTTTAACTGCTTCTCCGTGGCGTAACTCTTTCATTTCTTTTCCGTTCATCTGAGCTACACCAACTCCACATAGTCTCCCCTTTTTTGTGACAACTATTTCATCACCAATTCTAATTTTTTCATCTGCATCTTTCACCCCTGGTGCAAAGACTGATCCTATAAGTGTAAAATCATCATGTATTTCCACCCAGTATTTGTGAGATGCAATTATTCTTTCTGCTCCATCTAACGTCAGAGAAATCAATCCTCGATCTTTGGTTATCATACCTAGCTGTTTGCCATTCTGCATTATTTTTTGATAGGGATATCTTCCTCTAATCTTACAGTTTTTTAGAAGTTTTTCAGCAATTTCTTTACCGAACTGATATGATGCAAGGGCTTTCATGTTTTCAAACGTTCTTTTTGCTAGATCTACTCGTTCATATTGACTTACTTCGTTTGCTAAAACGTTAGATAATTCATCTAATGACTCTTTGGATGTAGGTGTATCTGTGCAAGTAATGATTGGGTTTTTTAGGAGATCAACAATAAAATCTTGAATAGATAGGGGGACATGAACTATTATTTTTTCGTAGTCGCAGATTTCTAAATACTCTTGGAGAAGCGTGCGTATCATATTTTTTTCATCTTCATCCCAATATCCAGAAACAGCTATATCATATCGAGATGCAGGATACATTAATTCCAGATCCCTTGGTACAATTCCTAGTGGTGATGTTATTATTACCTCATGAACTATATCTGGATTTTTTGAACTATACAGCGTTTCTCTGAATAGTTTATGGGATTTTGAAAAAGAATATGGTTTTTTTGCAGAGCATGGGAGAAGAAGCAGTATTTTTGTGCAACTTGGTTTAATATATCTGTTGAGAACACGAGTTTGGAATCGTCTGATTTCAGGTCTATCTAAAGAATGTTTTGTTGTCGATAATAATTGATTTTTACGTATTATAGGTGTTCTTTCTTCTAAGAATTTGTAATAATTTTGATCCAGTATCTTCAGCATTGCAGCAAGCATTGGACTAGCACTTACTCTTGTTTCAACTAACTCACGTAACTTTCCAAGAAAAATTGCGTTTCTCACTTGTTTTATTTCATTAAACATGACAAAATAGTTATGTTGCAGTATCTCTGAAAAATTCATCTCTGAAGGTTTACCTTTTATCTTAGTGCAGGAGGGGCAACTACATGGTATTTCTGCTAAATCGTTCTTATTGAACTGACCATTTGGAAAAAGTAAG